>JAAYUR010000507.1 GCA_012517645.1 Treponema sp. | reverse complement strand
TCTTCAAGCTCAACCCCAACATCCTCCGGTACCTCTTCGTCCGGGCGGACGCCTGACGGGCGGAAGGGCGGCGAAACATGTCCAGTTTCAGCGTTGTCGTTTTGGTGGGGAACCTGACTCGCGACGCCCAATTGAAGTATACCCCCTCCGGCTTCCCGATCTGCACCTTCGGCATAGCGATCAACACCCGGAAGAAGAGCGGAGACCAATGGGTGGACGAAGCCAACTTCTTCGACGTAGAGCTTTTCGGGAAGAGCGCCGAAGCCCTCAACCAGTACCTCACCAAGGGTAAGATGGTCGGGGTGGAAGGCGAACTCCGCCAGGATCGATGGGAACAGGACGGCCAATCCCGCAGCAAGGTCAAGATCGTCGCCAACAAGGTGAACCTTCTGGGCGGGGGGAGTCGAGACGGTTCCTACCAGGCCGGATCCGCGCCCCAGGGCGGTTCGGGATCCCGCGACCCCTTCGAGCGCTCGGCTCCCAGGAACCGACCTGCGGGGGGTGAATCGGGACCGCCGGAGACGGACGATTTTTCCGACGACATCCCGTTCTGACAAACGGAACGAACATTCAAGGAGTCAACCATGTCCGATATCAAGGAAACCCAGGAAACTCCCGCCGCGCGGGAGCCTCGTGAAGAAACGCGCCCTCTCCGGGAAGACCAAGACTCCCGCAGGGAAGGCGGCCGGGACGGGGGCCGCGAAGGTTCCCGGGACGGCGAAGACGGCGGCCGCGGCGGCCCCCGGGGCGGCAGAAAGGGCTTCTTCCGCAAGAAGGTCTGTAAGTTCTGCACGAACAAGCTCCGGATCGATTACAAGGATCCCGACACCCTGCGCCGCTTCGTGACCGAACGCGGAAAGATCCTGCCCCGGCGCATAACCGGGTCCTGCGCGAAGCACCAACGGGCGTTGGCGGTGGCCATCAAGCGCGCCCGGGCGCTGGCCTTCCTGCCCTTCGTATCCAAGTAAGGCGCGTGTCCGGAATGGAAACCAAGAGCGCCCGGACTCCGGAAATCCGCTATATCGCCCTCGGGGCGATCGCGGCTTTCCTATACGGGTCCACGGTATTCTCCCTCTTCTTCGCGATGCCCCTTCAGACCTCGTGGTCCCGGGGCGGATACCGGGCGTTCCTTGTTTCCCTTGCCGCGGCTCTGGCCGGCGTCGCCGCTTGGCTCTTCTGGCAGTACCGAGGTCTTCCCCTGGGGGGCGTCGGCGGCCTGTTGATGATGCTTTCCCTCCCCGCCGGTCTCGCGGGCGCCATGGCCCTCGTGAACGCCGGTTTCCTGGCCGGCTTGCCCTTGGTATACCGGATCCTGACGGGATCCCTGGTCGTCATCGCGATAGCCCTGCCCTCGGTCTACTCGCTCTTCGCGAACCCGGACGTCCAGACCTTCCTGCTCAAAGGCATCGAGGAGATGACCCGAACCATGGATTCGGTCGGCGGGGAAGGGTACGCCGGCGCCGTCCTGCGTTCCAATCTGGAACCCCGAGTGATGCTCGAAGCCGCCCGAAGGGTCATAGCGGACGCGTTCGCGGCCGTTCTGTTCGCCTTCACCTTCGCGGGTCACTGGTTCGGAACCCGCGCAGCGGGCGCCGACGCTCCGGGGGCTCGAAGGCTGCCTGCGCTTTCCTCGTTCTCCGTTCCCGGACGCCTGATCTGGGCCTTCATCGGGTCTTGGTCCGCCGTTCTGGCTTTGAGGCTGCAGAACCTGTCCGACCTGCGGGCGGCACCGGTTCTGGAAGCCCTGGCGTGGAACGCCGCCCTTGCCGTCTCGTTCTGCTACGCGGTCCAGGGGCTCGGCATCCTGCGTCATCTACTGGAGCGTGTCGCTCCCACGGGTCCCCTCCGATGGACGGGGATCCTGCTCGTCGTACTGCTTCTGTTCAACCTCAGGACGGGGGTATGGACGGCGGGAATCCTATCGGTTCTCGGGGCAACCGAGAACTGGATACCGTACCGAATCAGCAAAGGAGTCCAACCATGAAGGTCATCCTGAACAACGACGTGCCCAACCTGGGCGAACTTGGAGACGTCAAGGAAGTCGCCCTCGGGTACGCCCGAAACTTCCTTCTGCCCCGGGGGCTTGCCCTTCCGTACAACCAGAAAGTCATAGCCATGTTCGAGAAGCGCAAGGCGGAGATCGAGTCCTTGAAGGCCAAGAAACGTCTGGAAAGCTCGGACCTCAAGACCCGCCTGGAAGCCGAGGAGATCGCCCTGGTCCTGCCGGCGGGGTCGAACGGCAAGCTCTACGGCGCCGTGACCAACGCCACGGTGGCGGACGAGCTTCTCAAGAAGGGCTTTTCGGTGGACCGCAAACGCATCGAGATACCGGGCCGGGTCATCAAGAGCGTGGGCAACTACAAGGTCGCCATCCGGCTCTACGAGAAGGACGAGGCTACGGTAAAACTGAGCATCCGGGGGCAGTCGGACAAGGAAGCCCGGGCGGAAGCCGCGGCCGCCGCTTCCACGGCCCCGAAGGTGGAAAAGTTCAAGTCCGCCCATGTGGACGAGGACGAAGAGATCGACGAGAGGCTCCCGGAAGACCGGAACTAAGAGCCCAT
>JAAYUR010000498.1 GCA_012517645.1 Treponema sp. | reverse complement strand
TAGGCTCTGGGGCGCCCCGACCGGGAGGACCGGTACCGGCGCCAGGGGCGGAGGCGCGGGGGCGGATCCGGAGGCGGTCACCTCCTGCGGCGCAGGTTCGGCTTCCGTCCCCTCGGGGGACTGGGCCGCCGCGAGCAGGACAGCGAGCAAAAAAATCGCGGCGACGGCGCTTTTCTTTCCCATGATAGGCTTGTATGATAGTAGCGCGGCGGCAAGCCGCATCACAAGGCCGACGATGAAAGAAAGATCCCCGGGTCCGCCGGGCGTCCTGCTCGCGGTTCCGGCCGCCGTGTCCCTGGCGGCCTGGGCGCTCGAGGAGATCTCCGTCCTCGCGCCTTCTCTCCTTCCCGTACGCCCGTTGGTCTCCTTCGCGGGGCTGGCCTTGGACTCCCTCGTCCTGGGGCTGGGGCTCGCCCTGGCTCTCCTGGAAGCGATGGATTCCCGGGCCTTCCCCCGGCAGGGATGGCTCGAAATCCTTTCCTCCCTTCCGGTCATAGCCTTGGCTTCCGCGCCCTTGGCCTACGCGTACCTGGAGGGTCGGCCGGAGTCGATCCCCGTCCTCTTGCTGGCCGCACGGAGCCTCCGGATTCTTAGGATCCCTCGGATTCTGCCCGAAGCACGGGCGGGTATCCTGGTAGTCCTCGCCGGCTTCGAATTCCTTCGCGCCGCCGCGGGTTTCCTTCTTTCGGACATGAACCTGTACGCCGCCGCGATACGGCTGCTGCTGCTTCCGGAAGCCCTGCTCGTCCTGGCCTCCGCGTATTCGGCGGCGGTGGGGTACCGATCCCCCCGTCGCGCCGCTAGACGATCCGGCGGCGAGCTTCCCGTGGTCGGGGAGGATGAGCTGGCGGGACTGCTCGGCAAGAGGTCCTCGTGGTAGTGTCCATGATTCAATTCATCCTTGAGCTACCGGAGACGACCAGCATCAAGGAAAAACGCAAAATCGTAGTATCCTTGAAGGAGCAGCTCCGGACAAAGTTCCGGATCTCCTGCGCGGAGGTCGACCTGCACGACTCCCTCCAGTGGGCCCAGCTGGGAGGCGCCCTGGTATCCAACTCCAGGGAACACGGCGAACACGTGCTCCAGAAGGCTCTGGCCTTCGCGGAAAGCAAATGCCGGGTTCGGGACGTGCAGATCCACAGCGAACTCTACGATTGAGCTCCGATTGGCCGAGATTCCGAGGGAAGGGGGGAACCGAGATGCGAAAGAAAGCCCGTATCCTTTCAGCGATCTTCTCTGCCCTGGCACTGATGGGCTGCGTATCGGCGCCTCCTCCGGCGGCGCCCTCCGCGCCGAGCACGGAATCCTCTCCCGGCCGTCCCGCTTCCTCCCTGGATGAGATGAGGCGCCTTCTGGACCTCGGGAGGACCGCCCTGGATTCCAACCACCCCGCGGAGGCCATCCGGTCCTATGTGACCGTCCTGGCCTTGTCCCGGGAAGAAGGTACCGCGGAAGCCGCCCGGCTCGGGACGCAGGCGGAGGCGGAGCTTGTACGCATCGGGAACCGGCTCTCCCTGGAACCCGGGGAAGGTTGGATCGGGCCGGACGGTTCCCAGGTGGCGGCGGCTTCCAGGTCCGTAGGCAAGGAGGGCGCCCTGCAGCCCTCGGTCTTCCTGTTCGAGAATTTCGCAGCCGCCAAGTCCCCGATCGCGGACGCGCCGATCCGCTTCGAATTCGTCCGGGGCGGCGGGGTGCTGACGGCCAGCGCATCCACGGACACCTTAGGGCGGGCCAACGCGATCCTTTCGCGTCTGGACACCCCCTCCTCGGAAGCCGTGGTTCGAGCCTACCCCGCCTTCACCGCGCGGGGCTTCACCTACGCCTTCCGGAACGTCCAGAGGGATTTTTCCTACCTCCCTCCCTCGAACGTCGCGAAGGTCGTCGCCTTGGAGCGGGGCCCCGAGGGCGTGGTCCAGAACCCCCAGATCCTGGACACCGTCGCCTCTATCCTGAAAGGCGCGGGACTCTCCCCTTCCCCGCTGGACGGCAAGCTCCTCGGCTCCGGGTTCGACCGGGCTTTCGGCGGGGATCCCGCCTCGGTCCGGGCCCTGGCCGCATCGGCGGGTGCCTCGTACTTGGCCTTCGTCGTCTCCGAGGCTTCCCCGGCCCGGCAGATGGAATACGGAGGCAAGAAGTACAACATCTTCACCAGCGACTGTAAGACCACGATCCGAATCATCCGGGACGACGGGACCGTCGTCTTCGCCCTTCCTATGGATCCCGTCCGGGGCCAGGGGGGCACCGCGGCGGCCTCGGTTTCGGACGCGTTCCTGAAGGCCCGGGAGACTTTGAGCGCGGAGCTCGATCGCCGCTTGTCTGAGATACGGAAGGCCGTGGATCAATAGGCTTACGTCCCGTATCAAGGACGACCCGGAACCTGGTCGTCCTTCTTTCCGATCAGCCGGGCCCGCGTTACCTTGCCGATCCCCTTGCGCTCCAGTTCGAAGACCGCCCTTTCCACCCTCGTCCTCCGGTCGTCCCTCTCCGGGAAGAGCTCGCTCTGGGCATCGGGTTTCACGTCCTCCAGATTCCCGAGCCCCAGGCCCAGAAGCCGTACGGGTCTGCCGTTCCAGGAAGATCGGAGGAGCCTGCGCGCCTCGGACCATAAAACACCGGACTCCTCGAAAAAGGCCGGGAAGGTCCGACAGGGGTTCAGGGTCCGGAAATCCGCGTACCGGAGCTTGATGAGAACCGTCCTGGACCGGACCCCTTCCCGCCAGGCCCGGTAGCTGATCTCCCGGACCATGCCCAGGAGCAGGGCCTCCAGGATTTCCGGGTCCGAAACGTCCCGTCCGAAGGTCCGTTCGGTGCTCATGGAGCGGGATCCGGCCTCGGTCCGGAAGATCCCGGGGTCCTGTCCGCAGGAGGCGGCGTACAGGAATGCGCCTCCCGCGTTCCCGAACAGGGCGGAAAGGCCGGCTTTGCCGATCTGTTTCAGCTGGGGGACGGTCCGGATGCCCAGCTCCCGGAACCTCTCCTGGGTCTTTTCGCCCGCGCCCCAGAGCTTTTCGATGGGAAGGCGGGACATGAACGCCTCCTCTTCCCCGGGGGGGACGATCGTAAGCCCGTCGGGCTTTTGAAACCCGGAGGCGATCTTCGCGATGTACCGGTTCGTCGCGGCGCCCACGGAAACGGTCAACCCGGTGCGGCTCCGGATCGCATCCTTCAGACGGAGCGCGGCGTCCCTCGGGGATCCCCAGAGCCCCTCGGTCCCCGTCATATCCAGGAAGGCTTCGTCCACGGAGATCTGTCGGACATCGGGGGATAATTCGCCCAGAATATCCATCACCTCCCGGGACACCTCGAGATACCGCTCCATTCGCACGGGTAAAAAGACTCCCTGGGGACAGAGCCGCACCGCTTCCGATATCGGCATAGCGGAGTGAACCCCGAAGGATCGGGCCTCGTAGGAGCAGGTGGACACCACCCCCCGGCGCCCGGGCGCGGCCCCTACGATGACCGGTGTTCCCTTGAGCTCCGGGTGGTCCAGTTGCTCCACCGAGGCATAGAAGGCGTCCATATCCACATGGAACTGCATGGTTGCTCTTCTAGGGTACGGGTCCTAGACCGCCCCGCAAGAAGACGTATAGACAGCTTTCCTGGCTGTATTCCCGAATGCGAACAGGTCCGTCCAATCTCCAGGGAACCGAGGAGTCGGAAAAATCCACGGCGATTTCCGCGAGGGCCGCGAAATCCCTCGAGACCGTCAGGGAAACCCGGAGGGGATTCGGCGGCCGGGCTCCGATGGATACCACGATTCCCTTTCCGTCCTCGGTGGATCGGAAGGGGAAGGTGGTATCGTAGACGGAACCGGAATCGAGGGACGGCACCGTGATCCGGATCCCCCCGGCCTCCCCGGAGATCCGGATGGACAGGGTGAGCTGGACCCTGTCCAGGAACGCCGTTCGGTCCACGGAGAGTTGTATCCGGGGATCCGTCGGCACGCCCTCCACCGTCTCGAACCCCCGGCCCCCTTTGAATTCCGCGCTGTAAGCGCCCTTGGATACCCTAAAGGACGGAAGGGGCCGCGGGCTCCCGGCGCGGAGCGTCCCGGTTCCTGCGGTTTCGTCCGAGGTTTCCCGCAGGCGCAGCTCCGTGACCCCGGAATATCGCCGCGCGTCCAGGACCAGCAGGGATCCCCCGGCCAAGGAAAGGGCGAGGAAGAGGACGGCGGAGATCGAAGCGGTCCGAACCGCGTAGAATCTCGATCCGAAGGCACCCTCCCCGAGGCCCACCAGGGCCATCAGGAACGGCAAGGATAGGAACACGATCCATGCGATGCCCGCTGGTCCCGGCATGAGCAAGCGCTCAAAGACGGCCGGTTCCGGGTTTCGGACAAGATCCGCAGCCAGCAGGCCCAGGGGAATCAGCATGACCGGCAGGGAGATCGCCGCGGGCCAGGAGCTGCGAAGGGATCGGCTGGTCCTCCTGCCCAGGAGGGCCGCGACGAAGGCCCAGAGGTAGAGAGGGGAAAGCGCGAGCCTCGCCGCGGAGACCAGAAGGACATCCGCTCCCAGCAGGACGACCGCGCTACCCCGGAAAAACTCCGCCCTTCGCGGCAGGAGTCCGACCCGGGCCCATAGCGACGCGAGGGCGGTGAAGAGCGTAAGGATCTGCCCCAGCCTCAGGACGGAAACGGCGACGGGACGGACCTTCCAGAACTCTTCCGACCCCGCAGCCGCAAGGATCAAGCTCTGCAGGGCTCCCGTCGCGACCACGCAGGCGAACAGGGTGGCGGATACGATCGCCAGGGCGGCAGCGGCCCGGGGGAGCCGACTCAATTCTTCGGCGATTAGGTCCCGCTTTCGAAGCGAATCAAGGACGAAAACGAGCCCGAGGCCCGCGTAGAGGATCAGGACGATGACCACGAACAACGTCTCCCGAACCGCGACCCGGAAGCCCCAGACCTCGAAGAGGACGTACTGCTTGTCCCAACGGTCCGGTACACCCGCCTCCAAGGTCCGGATCAGGTTTTCCAGAACCTGGACGATCCCGGGGGCCTCCTGGGCGGTACCCGGAGGTCCCGAGAGGCCGGCGCGAAGGGTGACCGCGGGAATGCCCCGCTCGAACCACGGATCCAGGGGAGTCGGATTCTCCCCGAGTCCGAGCCGTTGGATCATCGAGCCGTTCGCGTTCACGGAATCCCGGCTCCCCCGGCTCCGCACCACTCGGACCGAAGCGTCGAACAGCCAGAACGGCGACAAGGCCCCGGTGCCCGCGATGAGGATCTGAACGGTCCCTCCCGGATCGGCCGTTGCCTCGACGCGGACCACGGCGAGGGAGGGATCATCCGCGCAATACGCGGCGTAGGCCCGGGACCCCGCGAGGCCCTCATCCCCCCCGAGAAAGACGAACCGGGCTTCCACGGGCGGAGGGGATCGAAGCATACGTTCCATCAAATCGAGGGCCGCCGCCACTCCTTCCGCCCCGTCCCCCCAGGTCTGGACATCGTTGACGGGGAATACGAACGCCAACGCGCCCGGACCCGTGCCCTCTATCCGAACTTCGAGGACGCTGGAAAAGGAATGTCCTTGGATGTACTCCGAGATGGGGATCGAGGAAGCACGCAGCCCCCGTTTCTGGACCTCGGACTCTAGAAAGCGGAAAAGAGCGCGCTCACCCTCGGAGTTCTCCCTGCGCGGCCCCAGGGTCCGGACGAACCCCGGGGTCTCCGCCGGATTCATCCCGCGGGTAGTATCCGCCCAAGCGGATGGGACGAATAGCGCGAGTAGGATGCATATCGTCCGGGTGCGTCCTGGTCTTGGGGAGCCGCGCATGCCTCGGTCGAGCATAGGTGGGGCATAGGTCTTCGTCAATAGTTGTACGATTTTCCGTTTCTACGCTATACTTCCGGAAGCCTTAACCTCGGAGAATGACGCGGATGTCCACACAGGAACGCAAGAGCATCCTCGATCTGCCCATCAAGGTCATTCTCACGGAAGCCGGAACGACCTTTTTCATAAACAACAACAAAACCCTCAAGAAAATCCGCCTCGCGGATAACGTGGAAGAATACGGCATCTTCCTGGACCGGTTCACCCCCATGAGCCTCCAACGCATGCTGCTGGTCGACTATGTGTCCAAGGTGGAGCTTTCTAAAAGCGAGTTCATGAGCAGCCGGCAGGAGATCATGGATCTTTCCAAGTTGGTCGTATACACCCTGCTCTATCGACAGTACGATTCGTACATATTTTCCCGCATCCTAGCCAGCGACCTGATCAAGAAGTGGAACCGATTGAACCCGGCCAACATCATCGACGAGAAGACCCGCATAAATGATTCCTTCCTCCAGAGTATCTTAAAAGAGAAGGAACCGGATATCCGGGAGATCAAGCAAAAGATCCTCAATCCCCTGTACACGCTGATCAACCGCAACGCGGCTCTTCTTCCCGAGGAAAAGAACATACACCTTCTATTGTCCGAGAAATTCCTGACCACCCTCCGCCCCTTCATCTGGTTCATCATCACGAAATTCAAGGACTCCGAGGGGTTCGAGCAGATGATCACGGACATACGGACATCCCTTGCGGAGTACATGGAGAAGTCCAAGATCGCGGAGTACGTCTCCCTGATGATCATGGAGCTGGCCGCCAATTCCGAGAACTCCAACCTCAAACGGGAGGCCAAGGAGATCTTCAAGGGCGCCGTGGACATGAACGCCGTGCTCTTTGACCCGAATATCCGGCGTCAGGTAATCGATTCCCTGGAACGCAAGGGCGAGCTGGTCTACCTATCCTGGAAGATCGGATCGAAGAGCACGTCCATCGGCACCCAGGGGCGGCTGCAAATCACAGTGTTCAACAAGGAATCGGAGTACCAGCGCATGAAGGAGGCGGTCGAGCAGAAGAAGAACGCGGACCTCAAGAAGAAAAGCCTCCAGGATTTCTACAAGGAGATCCCCGAGACGGAGGCGAATACGGAGCTGGGCCTGTACTACCTCTCCTATCTCTCCGAGGCCTGCGAGAAGGTCAACGTGAAGTTCGAGTCCCACGTGAATCAGATACCCGGGTCGGACTTGACGCTGGTCAGCATGAGCTTGTACCTCTAGCCGCCTTTCCGTCTCCGACCGCTTCCTTGACACTCTCTTCCTCTTTCTATAGCTTTACACGGACCGGGCTTGCATAGACACGCGTATAACGGAGGATTCATTCGATGGCCAAGACCAAGTATGTCTACTTCTTCGGGTCCGGAGTGGCCGAGGGAGACGGTACCCAGAAGGAACTTTTGGGCGGCAAAGGCGCCGGCCTTGCGGAGATGACCAAGATCGGCCTGCCCGTGCCCGCGGGCTTCACGATCACCACGGAGGTCTGCGACCTCTACTACAAGAACGGGAAGAAGTACCCCGAGGGACTCAAGGAAGAGGTGGAGAAGCACCTCAAGCGCCTCGAGAAAGTCGCGGGAAAGAAACTCGGGGATCCCAGGGATCCCCTCCTCGTGTCCGTCCGGTCCGGCGCGGCCATCTCGATGCCCGGCATGATGGAGACGATCCTGAACCTGGGCCTGACGGACGCCTCGGTGGAAGGCCTGGCATCCAAGACCGGCAACCGCCGCTTCGCCCTGGACGCCTACCGACGCTTCATCATGATGTACGGCTCCACCGCCATGGGCATCGAGCGGGAGGAGTTCGACCACGCCTTCGATTCCGTCAAGGAGCGCCTGACCCGGAAACGCCTGGGCATCAAGGCGGGGGTGAAGGTCGCGGACACGGAGGTGAACGAAGAGGAGCTCGCCGTACTCATCAAGGACTTCAAGGCCCTCTACAAGAAACACATCAAGAAAGAGTTCCCCCAGGACCCCATCGAACAGCTCTGGGGGGCCATCGGAGCCGTCTTCGGTTCCTGGATGGCGGAGAAGGCGGTTACCTACCGGAAGGTCGAGAAGATCCAGGGAGTCCGCGGCACCGCGGTGAACGTGGTCCAGATGGTCTTCGGGAACAAGGGCGATACCTCCGGGACCGGCGTATGCTTCACCCGGGACCCGAACACCGGGGAGAACGTATTCTACGGCGACTACCTGGTCAACGCCCAGGGCGAGGACGTGGTGGCCGGTATCCGCACTCCCATCAAGCTTTCGGATTTCGCCACCGCGGACCCCAAGGCGTACAAACAGCTCCTGGAGGTCCGGAAGACCCTTGAAAAGCACTACAAGGACATGCAGGACCTGGAGTTCACGGTCGAGGAAGGCAAGCTCTACATGCTCCAGTGCCGGACCGGCAAGCGCTCCCCCGCGGCGGCCTTCAAGATCGCCGTGGACCTGGTGAACGAAAAGCTTATAACCAAGGAAGAGGCCATCGCCCGGATCAAGACCTCCGACATCGAAGGGGTCTTCTATCCCGGCATCGACAAGTCCCAGACCAAGATGCTCAAGGACGCTTTCCTGGTCGAGGGCATCCCCGCCGTCCCCGGAGCGGCGGCCGGCAAGATCGCCTTCTCCGCCGCCAAGGCGGAGGCCCAGGCCGCGAACGGCGAAAAGGTCATCCTCGTGCGCAAAGAGACCAGCCCCGAGGACGTGGGCGGCATGCACGCCGCCCAGGGCATCCTGACCGCCACGGGCGGGAAGACCAGCCACGCCGCGGTCGTAGCCCGGGGCTGGGGCAAGTGCTGCATCGTCGGCTGCGAGAAGATCACCATCGATTACGAGAAGAAGACCATGGCCGCGGGGGGAACGGTCCTCAAGGAAGGAGATTACATCACCCTGGACGGGACCTCGGGCTCCGTCTACAAGGGAGAGCTCAAGCTTGTCAAAGCCGAGCCTCCCGAGGCCTACAACACGATCATGGGCTGGGTGGACAAGATCCGGACCATTAAAGTCCGCACCAACGCGGATACCCCCTACGACGCTGAGAACGCCCGAAAACTCGGCGCGGAGGGCATCGGACTTTGCCGTACCGAGCACATGTTCTTCGACAGCGAGGCGCGCATCCTGGCCATCCGGGAGATGATCATCGCCGACGATGTCGAAGCCCGGAAAAAGGCCCTGGCCAAACTCCTCCCCTTCCAGACCGAGGACTTCCGGGGCATCTTCAAGGCTATGGACGGGTATCCCGTCACGATCCGCCTGGTCGATCCTCCCCTCCACGAGTTCGTACCCCACGACGAGGCGGGGCAGAAGGCCCTGGCCAAGGCCGTGGGCGTCCCCTTCGAGACCGTCCGCCGCAGAGTCGAGCAGCTGCACGAAGCCAACCCCATGCTCGGCCACCGGGGCTGCCGCCTGACCATCACGTACCCCGAGATCCTGGAGATGCAGGTCACGGCCATCATCAAGGCCGCCTGCGACATGACCAAGAAGGGCGTCAAAGTCTTGCCGGAGATCATGATTCCCCTGGTGATCGACGCCAAAGAACTCAAGATCCTGGAAGTCCGGACCCGGGCGGTGGCGGACAAGATCATCAAGGATGCCGGCGTCAAGCTCCCGTACCTCGTCGGAACCATGATCGAGGTACCGAGGGCCGCCCTGCTGGCGGACCAGGTCGCCGGGGTAGCGGAATTCTTCTCCTTCGGGAC
>JAAYUR010000148.1 GCA_012517645.1 Treponema sp. | reverse complement strand
GACCCGGGAGATCTCGGCGACGCAGTCCCGCCAGTCCGGGTGGTTGTGCAGCTCCCCGAGGACGAAGACCGCGTCGAAGGATCCGGTCTCCGGGCGCCGCGTCCCGGAGGGGCTTCACTTCGTACTGCTCCCGGACCCGCATGCGAAGGGGGTTGCGTTCCAGGTTTTCCTCGAAGGTCGCGTGATCCATCTCAATGCTCCTCGGGTATGTTTTTGTCGCCGGAGACCGGAGCGTTCCCGCCCGTACAGTAGAGGCCCTCGAAAAACCGGATCACCGGGTCCAGGTACCGTTTGCTTCGCTCCGGGTCGTACCCCTCGTCCCAATCCAGGATCGAGACACGGTAGCACCACTGGCAGCGAAGGACGTTGATGAGACGCGAGAACTCCCGGATGTCGCAGGGCAGGATCCTGCCCGCGTCGACTTCCTCCCGGAGGATCCGGCCGACCTCCTCGTCGGCCTTCTCCTCCATCATGTATTTCTGGAAGTCGAGGATCTCCCGGTTGCGGGGACCCTCCATGAAGAAGAAGCGGCAGACCAGGAGGTCGACGCCGACGCCTCCCTCCTCGACCAGGTCCCGGAGCCGTTCCAGGGTGGAGGTCTTGGTGAGGTCGCCCTCGAGCCATTCGGCCTCGATTCCGTGCTCCCTCCCGAGCTCCTCGGCCAGGGCCCCGAGACGCCGATTTCGGTATATTTGTCCCAGGGCGGGCGCGGTGCGCGTCTGGCGCGCCCCCCGGGAGGGACCACGATGGGAACCTTGGATCCGGACGATTTGCTTGCGACCCTGGCCCGGCGCTTCGCGGGGAATCCCCGCCGACATCCGGGTATCGAATGGGCGGAGGTGGAGGCCCGGCTGCGCGGGAATCCCGGGGCGCTCGCGACCCTGGTGGAGATGGAGCGCACCGGGGGAGAGCCCGACGTCATCGGGCGGGAGGGCGGCACGGGGAAGTTCATCTTCTGCGACTGCTCCCCCGAGAGCCCGGCGGGACGGCGCAGCCTCTGCTACGACCGCGAGGCCCGGGATTCCCGGAAGGAGCACAAGCCGGCGGGAAGCGCCGTGGAGGCCGCGGAGGCGATGGGGGCGGAACTGCTCACGGAGGAGGAGTACCGGGCACTCCAGGAGCTCGGGGACTTCGACACGAAGACCTCCAGCTGGGTCCGGACCCCCGCCGAGGTCCGGGACCTCGGGGGCGCCCTCTTCTGCGACCGCCGCTACGGCCGGGTCTTCGTCTACCACAACGGCGCGGACTCCTACTACTCCGTCCGGGGCTTCCGCGGGATGCTCAGGGTCTGAGGTTCCCGGGAACCGGTTCCGGGATTCAGGATCCGAGGCGCCGCGCCGCATTCGATAAACCGGGAAATGTTTCGGAGCTTACTATGGTGTTAAAAAAGAGGGGATTTGATTCATCTACGCTCACAGTATTCGACCTGCTGGGGTATACCGAAAGAGGAATATCCCTTGCCTTCGCATATCTTTTATCCAAAAACAAGAACGCTCTCTACATCTTCCTGAGGTACATCGGCGTCGACATTCGGAATTCGTACAGCAACTATTTAAAGACGGATATATCGGTAGAGCATCACCATGCCGAAGGTCGAACAGACATTGAGATTCTCCAAGCCGACGAATTCCATGTAATCATCGAGTGCAAGGTCGGGGCCAATAAAGTTAGGAGACAGCGAACACAATACCTCAGTGCGTTCCACGGGACGAACCAGAAAGTACTATGTTTCATCACTCAGGTTAATGATTTCAATAAAACGAGCATCGAGGGAGTCTCGGTGCGCAATATCGGCTGGATCGAGCTGGTCAATCTTTTTGACGGGAACCGGCAATTGAACGATCCTCTGTCGTCTTCGTTCTTGAAGTTCGCGAAAAGGGGATACAAAATGCGAAATCAGAAAGAAATCCTTATTCAGGATGTCAGTGAGAGGATTGAACTTACAAATTTCTTTGAAAATCAGATCTACCGAAGAGATGTCGTATTTGGAAGTCCACTTTACTTCGCGCCCTACTTCACGAGAAACGCGGACACGAAGGACGGCGAGGGAATATCATACTTATCCAAGGTTCTTGGCATTCTGACGATGAGGACCAAGGATCTTGAGAACTACAACGATGACCTTATGGAGTTCGCAGAGGGTGACAAGGAGCTGATTGAAAAGTGGAAAGAGGGAGTAAACAGGTATGCGAACAGGTCCGATGAGCATACCTATTTTTTCCTGGGAAGGCCCGTACGGCTCAAGGTGCCGCTCAGAAAGGACGGTGGCATAGAGAAGGGAAGAGGTAAGAATTGGATAGCAGCGCATATCGCGCGGAATCGATGTGTATCCTTCGAGGAGTTTACAAGGCGTATCATGATGGCGATAGAGTGAGCGTGTTTATTGGGCCATGCAAAGCATCCAGATTAGCATGCGATGCTTTGATCGGAAACCCGCAAAGACAACGGAGGGTCGTAGGCAGATGAAGCAGGGGACAGGAATAACGCGGTTGACAGTATGAGGGGAACCTCCAAAGGCGGGACGCAGGCCGAGAAGTTCCGAAAAATGGTCTTCGCGAAGGTCTACCCGCTCTATCTACAGAAGGCGGCTAGAAAGGGACGTACGAAAGAGGAAGTGGACGAGGTGATCCGCTGGCTGACGGGGTACGACGAGCAAGGGCTGCGGAAGCGGATCGAGGAGGGGTGCGATTTCGAGACCTTCTTCGACCAAGCCCCCCGGTTCAATCCCGACGCCCTAAAGATCACCGGGCTGATCTGCGGCTGGCGGGTCGAGGAGATCGAGGATCCCCTGGTCCGCAAGGTCCGGTACCTGGACAAGCTCGTCGACGAACTGGCCCGGGGAAAGCCGATGGACAAGATCCTTAGGAAGTAGCGGTCCGGGCTCCGGGGCGCTAGAATACGGATGTATCGTGAACCAGGACCAGGAGGTTTCCATGTCCGTATCCCTTCCCCTTTGCCGCATACCCGAATCGAAGACCGCGGTGGCCCTCGACCTTTCCATGGCGGCCCGGCACGGCCTGGTGACCGGGGCCACGGGTACGGGCAAGACCGTCACCCTCCAGGCCCTGGCCCAGGGTTTTTCGGAGGCGGGGGTGTCGGTATTCTGCTGCGACGTGAAGGGTGACCTGTCGGGAATAGCGGCTCCGGGAGGGGGCAATCCCAAGATTGAGGCGGCCTTCGGGAAGCTCGGGATTCCGGTGCCGGATTGGAGGGCCTGCCCCGCCGCGTTCTGGGACGTCTTCGGGAAGAAGGGGCATCCCCTGCGGGCGACGGTTTCCGATCTCGGCCCCCTGCTCATGGGGCGGCTCATGGGGCTCTCGGATGTCCAGGCCGATACCCTGCGCCTTCTCTTCCGCATCGCCGACGAGAAGGGATTGCCCGTCCTGGACCTCGCGGACCTCCGGGCCCTGGTAGGTTGGGCTGCGGACAACGCGGCGGCGCTCAAGGCCGAGTACGGCCTTTTGTCCTCCGCCAGCCTGGGCGCCCTCCAGCGGTCCGTACTGGTGTTGGAGGATTCCGGGGCGGGCAAGTTCTTCGGAGAGCCCGCCCTCCAGATCGAGGACCTGGTCCGGACGGCTCCGGACGGGCGCGGCGTGGTCCATGTCTTGGCCTCCGAGGACCTCATGGCCGAGCCGACTCTGTACGCCACGGTCCTCCTGCACCTCCTGGGGGAGCTCTTCGAGGAGCTTCCCGAGGCGGGGGACCTCTCCAAGCCCCGGCTCGTACTTCTGCTGGACGAGGCCCACCTTCTCTTCGACGACGCCCCGAAGGCCCTGGTGGACGCGGTGGAGCGGACCGCCCGGCTCGTGCGCTCCAAGGGGGTCGGACTCTGGCTGGTTACCCAGAGTCCCCTGGACGTGCCCGAGTCGGTGCTGGGCCAGCTGGGAAACCGGGTACACCACGCCCTCCGGGCCTATACCCCGAAGGACCGCAAGGCCGTCGACTCCGTGGCGAACAGCCTGAGGCCCAATCCCCGGGTGAACGCCGCGGCGGCCATCACCGAGCTGGGGGTGGGAGAGGCGCTGGTCTCCTTCCTGGATTCGGACGGACGCCCGACCCCGGTGGAGCGGGCCCGGGTGGTTCCCCCCGCCTCCCGCATCGGCCCCCTGTCGCCCGAGGAACGGGCCGCCCTCGTGGCGGCTTCCTCCCTGGGCGCCCGGTACGACAAGGCGGTGGACCGCGAGTCCGCCTACGAGATCCTCCGAGGCCGGATGGGGATGGGACCGGGCGGCTCGGGCGCCCCCTCCGCCGGCTCGGGCGCCCCGGGAAGCTCCGGAACCGCCGCGATCGGCCCGGCGGGCGGTCGGGGCGGCGCCCGGGAGCCCACCATCGAGGAGATCGAGGCGGAGCTCCGGGGTTGGCCCATGCCGGGCCGCAGCGAGCCGGAGTACCCCGAGTACGCCGAGGAGCCCCCCGCCCGCCGGGAGCCGGTCTCCCGGTCCTCGGGCGCGAGCCGGCCCGCTGCCCGATCCGGCTCGCGGTCTACCCGATCCGGGGGCTATTCCGACTCCGGCGGCTCCTTCGCCGAGGACCTGGCCCGCCTGGCCTTGTCCGCCGCGGGGCGGGAGCTGGGGCGGCAGGTCGTGCGGGGGTTGCTGGGCACGCCCAGTCGGCGCAGGCGCAGGTAGACGGGGTGTCCAAAGAGCCGCCTGCTTATTGGACAGCCCCGTTTGGTCGTCGGAACTCAGAACGCCAGGATGATCACCGCCGCGCTGACCGCGGCCAGGCCGGCCGCCGCGTAGACGATCAATGTGATCGTGCTTTTCTTCATACAGTCCTCTTTTCGGCGGCGTCCCCGCCGTCTGCGGCCTTCGAGCCGCCCGTCCCGGCGGTCCGGGACCGCCACTCTTCATGGATGGTTTCCATGTCTATGCCGAGTTCCTCCATTCGGGCGAAGAATCTCGGTAGCTCCTCGGAGAAGAACCGGCCCCTGCGTTCCCGGGCCGCCACGGCGGGCCCGTCCTCTGCCAGAAAGTATCCGGTGCCCCGCTCGCAGCGGGCGATTCCCCGGTCCGCGAGAACCTGGAGGGCCCGGGCGGCTGTATTGGGGTTGACCTCGAGAGAAACCGCCAGGTCCCGGGCGGAGGGGAGCCGGGAGCCCGGGGGCAGGAATCCCGACGCCGCCTGGGCCGCGAGGTTGTCGGCGATCTGCTCGTAGATGGGGGACGAATCATTGAACCTCATCGACCGCTTCCTTCTCCGCGACGCGGAAGTAACCGTAGACCGCCGCGGCGGCCCAGGAGAGCCATCCCCAAGCTCGGAACAGCCAGATCAGGGCAGGCTCCGAGGCCGGGTGGAAGTCGGGCCGGAACCGGTAGGAGAAGTGCCGATCCCCCAGGGCTTCCCGGCCTTCGGGGGTCGAGAGAAGGAGCCCGAGCATGAAGAGGAAGCCGAGGAAGGCGGCCCAGGCGGCGAAGAGGGCTCCGGCCTTGACCAGGGAGAGCTTGCCGAATCGGGCCGAGGCGGCCAGGGCCGCGGTCACGAAGAAGAGGTAGCCGAAGAGGCTCCCCTCGTCGAGCCCTGCCAGGGGGTTGAAGATCACCCCCGGGGATCCCCCCAGGAGGGAGGTTAGGCCTTCCAGCACCGCGGAGAGCCCCGAGGCGGCCAGGCCGGCGGCCAAGGGATACACGACGAGATAGGATACGAAGGCCGCCGCGTACTTCTCGAAGGGGGTGGCGGGCAGGAGGATCCAGTCGGATCCGCCCCGGCCGTTGTGCATCTGGGAGAAGGCCCGGCCCGCCAGAAGGACACCGCCCAGCCAGATCAGAAAGGGCCAGCCGGTCTGGCCGGAACGGGGGGATGCGTGATTCAGGAAGGCGACTCCGCCCAGGAGCAGGGACAGCAGGTTGAGGGCCGCCAAGGTGCCCAGGGCGATAAGGAAGGGCGCCACATCCTCCAGCAGGCGGTTGCGGGCCAGCAGAGCGACGCGTTCGAAGGAAAAGGGCCTAAATACGGTTTCGTTGTTCATTTCTGGGCTCCTGCGTCAGGATTGAAGGGTCCGGGATCCTGCCCTTCCAGGGCGGCCCGTAAGGCCTCGGGCCGGGACACCGCGGCGGTGAAGGCCAGTTCCAGGTCGGAGCCCGCGCCGGGCTTGGCCAGGAGCGCCGTCCAGCCCAGGGCGTCCGGCTCGGCGTAGATCACGGGCTGTCCTTCCAGGCTCGAGAGCCTCTCGACGGAAAGACGGTCGGAGAGATCCGACGCGGGGAAGGAGCAGAGGATCCGCCCGCCGTGCAGGATGACGACAGGATCCAGCAGGTTCTCCAGGTCCCGGGCCTGGTGGGTGGAGACCACGATCACCCGGTCCGGGGAGGATGCGGCGGCCAGGGCCCGTCGGAACTGGGCCTTCGAGGGGATGTCCAGCCCGTTCGTGGGCTCGTCCAGGAAGACCGCCCGGGCTCCGCTTGCCAGGGCGGCGGCAACTGCGAACTTCTTGCGCTGTCCGTAGGACATCTTGGCCACGCTCTTGGTCGGATCCACGGCGAACTCCGAGAGCAAGGATCGGAAGAGCTCCCGATCCATCGCAGGTCGGAAGGCTCCGTACCGGGATATCCACGTCTCCGGAGACAGGGACGGTCCCCAGGGATCCTCGGGAACGAATGCTATGTCCGCAAGCACCGCCGCGGACCGGGAACCGGGTTTCCTCCCGAAGATTTCCACAAGTCCCGAGGCGGGGAACAGCGCCCCCGCCCCGAGCTTGAGGAGACTCGTCTTGCCGGCCCCGTTCAGGCCGAGGAGGCCGACCGTGGATCCGGCCTCCAGAACAAGATCCAGGCCCTCGAAGAGCGGCCGTTTGCCGTACGCGAACGTCACGGCGTCGAATCGTACCATGATTACCTCCATGGTGTATTAGTGTAGTAATACACTATCGCGATAAGGAAAATAAGTCAAGGGGCGGGAACCCGAATTCCGCCAAAATCGGGCCGCTGCGACCAAATTCGTACGTAGATTGCCCCGGACGGACGTTTCCGGTATCCGGAGAATTCGGTATAGTAGGGGCATCCGACGACTTCGGTGTCGGATCATACCGACCGCCGGAAGGGCGCCCGAACGGGGCCGACACACGGCGGCGACACAACTCGGAGGCGTCATGAACGCTCCGCAATTCGGGGGCCTCGGGGCCCTGGTCCGCCAACGGGGATATTTGACCGCCCTCGTCTCCAACACCGTCAGCCGCTTCGGAGACTCCGTCGACAGCATCGCCTTCGGCTGGATGGTCTACCAGCTCACCGGCTCCACCCTCCTCATGGGCACCGTCTTCGCGGTGAACGGCCTGCCGGGCCTGCTCTTCGGATTGTTCGCGGGAGCCCTGGTGGACCGGTTACCCAAGAAGCCCGTCGTCGTCCTGTGTCACCTGGTCCGGGCCGCCGGCGTGGGGACCTTGGCGGCCCTCCACGCGGGAGGGATCCTGGAGACCTGGATGGTCCTGGCCCTGACCTTCCTGAACTCCACCGCGGAGGCCT
This sequence comes from Treponema sp., assembly GCA_012517645.1. GTDB lineage: Bacteria > Spirochaetota > Spirochaetia > Treponematales > UBA12059 > JAAYUR01. The sequence continues at coordinate 3,260 of JAAYUR010000148.1, read as the reverse complement.
TCACCCACCCGGCCAACGCCGGGCTATCCCAGCGGATCGTCCCCAAGGACTCCTACCTGGAGGCGACTTCCTTGACCCAATCCGCCTCCTCCATCGCGGAGCTCGCGGGGCTCGGCTGCGCGGGGTGGGTCCTGGCGACCGTCGGAACCTCGGGGGTCCTCGCGCTGGACGCCTTCACCTTCCTGTTCGCGGCCGTCGGCATCTCCTCGAACCCGCTGCCCCCCGTGGAAGCCCCGGTCCCCGAGGCCTCGCCCGGGACCGCGGCCGACCGGGTCCGGCCGGAGGGGCGGGGAATCCTCGAGGACATACGGACCGGCTTGGGCTTCCTGCGTAGGGACCGCCTGGTCCGCCTGACCCTGGTCCTGGCGGTGTTCGCGAACTTCGCTATCGTCCCCTTCCAGACTCTCCAGCCCGCCTACGTGAAGGATGTCCTGGGGGTCGGCCCCGAGGGGATGAGCGCCATCGGCATCGGGATCACCCTTGGCATGGCCGCCGGAGGTCTGGGCTTGGCCAAATATGGGAAGGGAATCCATCGGCTCCGCCTGATCCTGGCCGGATTCCTGGGAGCCGGGACCCTGTACGCGTCCTTCGCCCTTCCCGGAATCCTGCCCGCCGGCTTTGAGAGGTTGGCCTTCGCCGCGGCCGCGTCGTTTCCCCTGGGCGCCTTCATCGCCCTGATCAACGCGACCGCGGGCGCCTACCTCATGGAGAGGACTCCCCCCGAGCTCATGGGCCGGACCATCGCGACGGTGAACGTGGCGGCCACGAGCGCGATGCCCCTCGGCGCCGCCCTGTCCGGGCTCGCCGCGGAGGCGGTCCTCTCGACCACGATCTTCGGAATCCTCGGGGCGGCCATGGCGGCGGTCACCTTCCTGACGCTTTTTCGATCCTCCGTCCGGGCGGAGCCGGCCGGCCCTCCGGGGGTGCCGGAAGCGGCCTGAGGACCCGCCGTCTCGCCTTGCGTCCCTTCCGGGCAGCCGCCTATACTGTCCCCATGTTCGATCCGCCGATCTTGAGCCGCCACGATGCCCGGATTTGCGTCGTGGGGGGAGGAGGCTCCGGGGCCGCCCTGGCTTATGACCTCGCCCTGAGGGGGTTTTCCGTGCTCCTCCTGGAAAAAGGGGAGTTCACCTCGGGCACCACGGGCCGCCATCACGGACAACTCCATTCCGGTGCCCGGTACGCCGTCGGGGACCGGGAGATAGCCCGGGAATGCATGGAGGAGACTCTCGTGCTCCGGCGCATCGTCCCCCAAGCGATCGAGTATAACGGCGGAATTTTCGCGGCGATCCGGGACGACGAGGCGGATTACGCCCCCGCCTTCGTCTCCGCCTGCCTGGAGGCCGGCATTCCGGCCCGGGAGATCCCCGCCGCCGAGGCCCGGGCCCGGGAACCTGCCTTGAATCCCGCCTTGAAGAGGTCGGTCTGGGTACCCGACGGCACCATCGACGCCTACCGACTGGCGGCCTCGTTCCTGTCCGCGGCGGCCGCCCTGGGCGCGGAAATGAGGGCCTTCACGGAGCTCGTCGGGGTCGAGACCTCGGGCGGGCGTATCCAAGGCGGGACGATCCGGGATCCCTGCGGCCGGGAGGAACGGGTTTCCTTCGACTGCCTGGTCAGCGCCGCCGGGGCTTGGGCCGGAGAGGTCGGGGCCCTGGCGGGCCTGGACATCCCGATCACACCCGCCCCGGGCACCATGGTCGCGGTCCGGGGACGGATCTCGGATATGGTTCTGTCCCGGCTGGCGCCTCCCGGGGACGGGGACATCCTGGTGCCCCAGCGCGGCCTTTCCATCATAGGCAGCACCCAGACCCGGGCCGATTCCCCGGAAGGGATCTTGCCGACCAAGGCGGAGATCGAGTTCCTATTCAAGCGCGCGGACGAGCTGGTCCCCGGCTTCTCCGCAGCCCCCTTCCACGCGGCCTGGGCCGCAGCCCGGCCCCTGGCGGGACGGGCGGCCTCGGACGCGGAAGGCCGGGCGATCAGCCGGGACTTCGCCGTCCTGGACCACGGAACCGAGGGAGTATCCGGGATGTTCACCCTGATCGGAGGGAAGGCCACGGTCCTGCGGGCCATGGCCCGGAAGGCCGCGGACGCGGTCTGCGCCCACCTGGGGATCCGGGAACCCTGCCGCACCGCGGACTTCCCGCTTCCGTCCTGGAGAAGCCTGGACGCCTTCCAGGCACGGATGGCGGGGCGAGGGACGGCGGGGTCCGGAGGACGGACAGGAGGAACCGCATGATCGAGGTCATCCTGAGGATCCGGGACGGCGGAGGGTACGCGGAGCGGACGGGGCGGTTCCCGGAGGATTCGACCGTCCTGGACGCCCTGGAGACCCTGCGGGCCCGGGCCGAGGCGGAGGCCCGGGGGGCGGTTTCCGGCTCCGGCCCCGCATCGGGTGCCATCCCGGCACCGGACCGCGGCGGCGCCCCGGCGGCCCGGGTGCCCCACTACCGCCATTCCTGCCACCACGGATCCTGCGGGACCTGCGGGGCCGTGATCAACGGCCTTCCGTCCCTGATGTGCCTGACCCGATTCTCGGAGCTGTCCGCGCCCCGGCCCCGCGAACCCGGCGGTCCCGCCCGGGAGCCCGAGCGGGATCCCCGGGGAGCCCTGGTGGTAACTCTGGACCCCCTTCCAAAGGGAACCCTGATCGCGGGGATCGCCGCCCGACCGACGGCGGCCCTGGAGGCGATCCCGGAGGAGTACTCCTACCTGCGGCCCTCGGAGGACGCGGGCCGGGCGCCCCTGCCCGCGGACCCGACCCGGGACGCCGCACCTCGGGAAACCAAAGGCGGACTGACCTCGCCCGGCCGGGTCCGCTTCGAGGCCTGCATCGAGTGCGGGCTCTGCTCCGCCTCGTGTCCCGTGGCGGTTCCGTTCATGGGTCCCGCGGCCCTGGCCGCGGTCAACCGTCAGCGGGAAAAGAACCCGGATTCCGCGGACCGAATGCTGGAACAGGCGGCCCGGCCCGACGGGGCGCCGGCCTGCGAGCGGCACCTGCACTGTTCCCGGGTCTGTCCCCAGGCCGTATACCCGGCGAAACACATCCAGCTGCTCCGGAACGCCCTGGCCGGGCGGGCTCAGTAGAACCCGATTTCCCTGACCTGCAGCCGGGCGACGCGATCTGGATTAAGCCGAAGACCACGTACGCGGCCGAGAGTGTCACGCAGTCGCTGGTCGACCAGGGGCTGCTGGCACTGGGTAACCCGGCATCGGCCTTCAACGAGGCCAGGAAGTACCGGGTGATCAAGGCATTC
>JAAYUR010000180.1 GCA_012517645.1 Treponema sp. | reverse complement strand
GTTTTCTTTGAAAGCGACGAAGCGCTACGCTCATCGTGACCCTCAGGATATGCTCGGCGCCGAAGGGCCGCGCTTCTCCGCGCCCCCCTACGCCGGGTAGTCGACCCCGAAGCGCTCCTCCACCTCCCGCATGGCCACGGGACGGCCAAGGCGCACCGACTCCTCCGCGGCCCAGGAGGTCATCACGCTGGAAAGGCCCGCCCGGAGGTCCGCCGTCGGGGTTCCCCCCTCTCGGATGCATCGGGCCAGGTCCCGCAGGGAGGGGACGATCTCGTCGTCGTGGCCGACCCGGTCGATCCGCTCGTGCCGGTACGACTCCACCCCGGGCCGGTGCCGGTCCCAGATATAGAGCTCATCGTTCCGCATCTCCATCCTGCCGGAATCGCCCAGGAGCCCGAGATCCAGGGTGGACAGGCCCGGCCGCCCCTCCGCGGGGGGGGCGAACATGCACAGGGATAGGTTCGCCCGCACCCCGTTCTCGTACTCCACCACGGCGAAGGCGTTGTCCAGGACGTCGGTACGGGCGTACTGGACCTGGTTGTCCCCGGAGGCGAACACGGAGACCGGCCGGGCCCCGGCGAAGTCGTTGAAGAGGTCGAAGTGGTGGCAGCATTTTTCGATCAGGGTGCCGCCGGAGTATTCCCTGCGGACGATCCAGTCCGGGACGCTTCCGGGTTTGGGCAGGAAGGGGTGGCGGAACTCGTGGCACCAGAGCATCTTGAGCCGCCCCAGCATGTCCAGGCGTTCCCGCATCAGGCCGACCAGCTCGGCGTACCGGAGTTCCAAGCCGATCTGGACCACCGTGCCCGCCGTTTCGGCGGCCTCGATCACCCGGGCGCAGCCCCCGGGATCCAGGGCCATGGGTTTTTCAAGGCGCAGGTGCCTTCCGGCGCGAAGGCAGGCCACGGCCATCTCCTCGTGCAGGAAGTCCGGGGTGACCACCGCGGCCAGGTCGAAGTCGCACTCGTCCAGCATCCGTCGGTAGTCCGGGAAGTATCGGACCTCCGGTCCGAAGAGTTCCCGGGCCGCGGCCAGGTGGGGAGGGTGGTCGTCGCAGACCGCGGCCAGGCGGAAGTCGCCGGCCAGGGCGCCGAAGCACCCCACAGCCTGCATGCGGCCCATCATCCCGAAGCCGATGATCCCGACGCGGATGGGTTCCATGGCCGGCCCCTAGCGCAGCCGACCCATGGGGGGCTCGGCGACGGTCCGGGTGATGGTAAGCTTGGCGTCCGGGTGCAGGGCCAGGAGGGAGGCGGGTACCCGGGGGCTCACTCCCCCGTGGAGGAGCTTCCGCACGATGCCCTTCTGCCATTCCCGGTTCATGTAGAACCGGAGGCGGCGGGCTCCCAGGATCTCCTTCATGCCCACGGTGACGCAGCGCCGGGGGATGCGGTCGATGCAGCCCCCCGCTGCGGTGACGGAGTTGATGGTCCGGGATTCCCGGGTGAGGTCGAGGCACCGGGTGGGCAGGGCGGCGAACTCCTCGACCGTGGGGTCCCCGCCGGGCTCGGGGGGCTCGTTGAAGGCGATGTGGCCGTTGATGCCCACGCCCCCGTAGGAGGTGTCCACCCCTCCCAGCCGTTCGATCATGCCCGGGATTTCGCCCTC
>JAAYUR010000467.1 GCA_012517645.1 Treponema sp. | reverse complement strand
CCGGCCGAACTCCGGGCACCAGGGCTCGACCAGGGCCCGGGCCAGGGCCGCGGCCAGGGTGGTCTTGCCCGTGGAGGGCCCGCCCAACAGGACGATCCGGCGCACCAGGTCCGCCCGTACCTGAGGATCCAGGAAGCGCTCCCGGAGGGCTGGATCCTCCCGCAGGGCCGTGCCGGACACGGGCCAGGCCGAGCGCCCCGGATCGACCCTGTGGTCCGCGCAGCCCAGGGCCCGGCTCACGTGCTCGCCGTAGGGCTCGCCGGAGTAGAAGGCGTCCACCCGGGTCCCCGCCAGGAAGCGGCGGAGGAAGTCCTCCTGGGCCCGCATCACCTCCGGGGAGTAGCCTGAGTCCTCGGGACCCTCCGGGGCCTCCAGAACCTCCGCCCGGGGACAGAGCTCCCGGATCCAGCCCGCCCGCACGGACAGGGGGATCTCCGTGTGCCGCGTCGCGGGGTAGACCACCACCAGGACCCGGCGGCACTCGGACAGGGCCGTCTCGACCAGGTACCGGTGTCCCCGGTGGAAGGGGGCGAACTTTCCCAGGGTCAGCCCGACGGAATACATAGTGTACATAATACACTTTAATCCGGGGCCGTCAAGGGGAATCGTAGCCGCCGCTTGCGCCCCCGGCCCGGGGGGTCTACACTCGGGGCATACCCGCCTCCGGGAGATAAGCATGAAAAAGACCTGGATCCTGTACCGCTGGAAAAAATACATGTGGGTCCTCTTCGACCCGGACCGGAGGCACGGGGACGCCCGGCCCCAGGACCCCTGGATGCCCTCCTTCTACCCCCTCCTGGATTCCTCCGCCCCCCGGGGTTCCTCCGCCCGGGTGACCTTCGCGGACGCGGACTTCCCGGGCCGCAACCTGGTCCTGGAAAAAACCTCCGAGCCCGCCCCGGGGGTCCTGGAGTACCATGACCAGGAGGGCAATGTCCTGTGGGTCCAGACCCGGGAGCTGGACGAGCATATCGGCGCCCGGCCGTACCGGATCTTCGCCGGTATCGAATGACGTCCCCCGGGTTCATCGTCCTGTCGGCCGCCCTGGCCGCGGGACTCGTAGCCGCCTCGGCCGCGGCATTTTTGCAATACCGGAAGAACCTCCGGATGCGGCGGACCGAGGAAGCCCTGGCCCGGATCCTGGGCGGCCTTTCCGAGGAAGGATTCCAGCCTGATATCCATGCTGGAGTCCGGGAACTCCGGGACCTGGCCGGGTCGGCGGGACCGGGACCGGAGGCCAAGGCCGCGAACGCCGCCGCGGCCCTGGCCGCGCGCCTGTCCGAGGCGATGCCCGTGTACTCGGAGTACCGGAGCGGCCGGACCTTGCCGCCCTGCTTCGTGCCCCGGACCCTGGGCCCCGACGGGGTCTTCAGGGGCATCGGCCGAGCGGAAGGCCCGGGCTGCGAGGCCGCGGGGTACGCCGCCTGGCCCTTCCGGAGCGAGTGGATGGAGTTTCGTCCTGTCAACCCGCGATACGCATGGTTCGCTCATTTCTCGGCCGACGGACAGGGGATGGAATCCGCCTTGATCTGTCGGACTATGGCGACCGTGCTCCAAAACGAATTTGTCAGCAGGGGAACCAGCCTGCACCGGCCGGAAACCCTGCCGGAGATTCTCTACCGGGTCAACGAGCACATCGAGGGCCGGGGATTCGCAGGTAAATTCGTGGATACCTGCCTGGGGCTCTGGGACCGGCAGGAGAAGGAGGCGGTCCTCTGCGGGGCCGGAACCTCGAGACTGAGCCGGTGGAGCGCCGCCTCCCGTACTGTCGAATGGGTGGAGCTTCCGAAATCACCCCCGATCGGAAGCTTTCCTAACTTCATGATCGAAATGCGGAGCCCTTTCAAATCCACACGGCTGAAGCTGGATCCCGGGGACGTTCTGTTTCTGTGGACTGGTATCGAAGATTCTTCAAGATACGCTCGGGATGAGACCAGCCGTATCAAGTTTAAAAATACAACTCTCCCGGACGGAACTGTTCACGAGCAGCAGGTTTCCGAGTGGTTCGGCTCCGATCAGCGCATCGTCTCCCTCCT
>JAAYUR010000236.1 GCA_012517645.1 Treponema sp. | reverse complement strand
GAACATGTACGAGATGGGAGGGCTCATCAAGAAGATGCCCGTGAGCTTCTTGTCCGTGCTCATGGCCATCATCGCCCTGTCCGGGGTGCCGCCCCTGTCCGGCTTCGGCGGGAAGTGGCTCCTCTACTCGACCCTGATCGGCAAGGGCTGGTACCTGGAGACCGCGGTCGCCTTCTTCGCCAGCGCCGTGGCCTTCCTCTACCTCTACCGCCTGATCCACTCCATCTTCCTGGGCCAGCCCAAGCCCTCCCAGGCGAACGTGCGGGAGGCCCCGGCGGCCCTGGTCCTGCCCCAGCTGGCCCTGATGGCGGTCCTGATGGCGGTCTCGGTCTTCCCCCGGCTGATGCTGGATCCCATCCTGGCCCTGGTGGGGGACCGGTTCCCCGCGACCCTCGTCTTTGAGGGAACCCGCCTGCGCTCGGCCCTGGGGTACTGGGACGGTACCCTGACCATGGTCGTGACCGGGGGGGTCTTCGCCCTCTGCCTGGCCTGGATGCTGGCCAACCTCCACAACCCGCAGTCCGTCCGGCAGTTCAACATCGTCTTCGCGGCGGAGCGGCCGTTGCGGCCCGAGACCACCCATTACGCCTGGCGCTTCTTCGAGCCCTACCGGAAGGCCCTGGGCTTCCTGACCCGGGAACGGGCCGAGCGCTTCTGGGACGCCTTCGGCACCGGGGCCGCCTCCGTCGGGGGCGCCCTGCGGCGACTCTATACCGGGAACGGCCAGACCTACGCCCTCCACGTCGTGCTGTACGTGGCGGTCCTCTATCTCCTCCTGGGGGTCCTGTGATGGAAACCGGAATCCTAGTCCGCGTCGGGTACGCCCTGGTATCCCTGTTCGTCATCACGAACTACGGCCTTCTCTTGATCGGGTCGATGGCCCGGATCAGCGCCAAGGTCCAGGGACGCGTGGGCCAGCCCGTGTGGCAGCCCTACATCGACATCGTGAAGAGCACCGCCAAGCGGAACTCCATCGGCCACGGGATCATGTTCTACCTGGGCCCCGTCTTCCGCCTGGCCTGAGGGGTGGGCACCTACATGTTCGTGCCCGCGGTCTACGGATCAGTCCTCTTCCGGAACTTCTCGGACTCCGGGGACCTGCTCCTCGTGATGTACTTCATCTTCTTCGGCCAGCTCGGCATGGCCCTGGGGGCCAGCGAGGGGGGCCACCCCTACTCCGCCATCGGCGTGAGCCGGGGGCTGGCCCAGATGACCGCCTTCGAGGTGCCCTTCGCCCTCTCCGTGATCGCCGTGGCGATCCAGTACCGGACCCTGGACATCACGGCCATCGTGGCCGCCCAGCAAGGGGGGTTCTGGAACTGGACGGTCGCCACGAACCCCCTGGCGGTGGTGGCCGCCCTGATCGCCTTCCTGGGCATGTCCATGCACAACCCCTTCAGCATCGTCATCGCCCCCCAGGAGATTCCCATCGGTCCGCCCACGGAGTACCAGAGCAACCTCCTGGGCATGCTCCAGACGAACCGTGCGATCTTCAACGGGGCCAAGCTCGTCCTCTACATGAACCTGTACTTCGGAGGCGCG
>JAAYUR010000202.1 GCA_012517645.1 Treponema sp. | reverse complement strand
TCCAGGTTTGAGAGGAAATCGGCCCGAACCTCGAAGACCGGGACGCGGGCCTCATAGTTCTTCAAGATTTCTGCGGCCTCTTCCACCGTCCTCTCGGCGACCACCATGCAAATTTCCATGGGGACAGTACAACACATCCGGGCCCCGATGGGAAGTTCCCGAATTCGGGCAGGATTTTCAAGACGAAGATGTATCTACTTGTAGAAACCTGTTGTATAAATCCCTTCAAGGCCGAGGTCCCGGGCGAGTCCGCGCGGGAGCCAGGTCCGGGAGGCGGCAATGTGCGATACCATGGGACTCCATCAACCTTCCCATGAACGGGATTCCTGCGGAATCGGGCTGGTGGCCCGTCTGGACGCGCGGCCCGGTACGAAGATCATTCGGGATGCCCTGTCCGTGCTTCGGAACCTGGAGCACCGGGGCGCGGTCAGCGGGGACGGCAAGTCCGGCGACGGGGCCGGGCTGCTTTCCCGAATCCCCGATAGTTTTTTCCGATCCCGCATGAGCGTTCCTCTGCCCGGGACCCCCATGGAGACCCCGGAAGCCCTGGACGGGCTTCCCTACGCCGTAGGCATGTTCTTCCTACCCTCCGACCCGGCCGGGCAGAGGGCGGTCCGGGCTCTTATTGAGTATATGGCCGCCCGGGAGCGTCTTGACCTGCTCGGCTGGAGGGACGTCCCCGTGGTTCCCCAGGTTCTGGGAGGCAGAGCCCTGGCCGCTCTCCCCCGGATTGTCCAGGCCGTCTTCGCCCGCCCTTCGAACGCCGATAGCGGGGAGGAATTCGAACGTCGCCTGTACCTTCTCCGGAAAGGGATCGAGCGGGAGGCCTCGGACTCCGGGCTGTCCCTGAACGATTTCTCCGTGCCCTCCCTGTCCTGCCGGACCATCGTCTACAAGGGGATGTTTGTGGCATCCCAATTCTCCTCGTTCTATCCCGACCTTGAGGATCCCTTGTTTTCCAGCCCCTATGCGGTGGTCCATCAGCGGTACAGCACGAACACCTTCCCCTCCTGGCCGCTGGCCCAGCCTTTCCGGATGATCGCTCATAACGGCGAGATCAACACCCTGAGGAAGAACGTCGCCGCCATGAAAGCCCGCCAGGCGACCTTGGAATCCCCCCGGTTCGGTTCCGGCATTTCCCGTCTATTTCCGGTCATCCAGGAAGGGGGCTCGGACAGCTCGGCCTTCGACAACGTATTCGAGCTTCTGGTGCGCGCGGGGAGGGCCCCGTCGCATGCGTTGCGTATGATGGTTCCCGAACCCTACGGCCCGGACACTCCGCGGGAGGCCAGGGATTTCTACGAGTACCACTCCGCGCTGATGGAAAGCTGGGACGGGCCTGCGGCCTTGGTCTTCACGGACGGGGTATCCGTGGGCGACGCCGCGGACCGGAACGGGCTCCGGCCCTTCCGGTACACCCTTACCTCGGACGGACTCTTCGTGGGCGCCAGCGAGGCGGGAGCCCTGGAGATCGACGACGCCCTGGTGGCGGAAAAGGGCAAGCTCGCGCCGGGACGGATGCTGGCCATCGACTTCCGAGGCAACCGCCTGCTTTCGGACGAACAGGTCCGGGGCGAGCTTTTCCGCGGTAGGCCGTATGGAGACTGGCTGAGGGAGCACCGTGTCGAGATACCCGGGCTCCAGGATCCTTCGGCGCCGCCGATCGGCGAATCTTTGGGGGGCGCGTCCCGGGCAGCTTCGGATCCCGAGTCCCGGAGCCGAAGGGATGTCTATTTCGGTTTGGATGACTCCGCCCGGGTAGTCTTGGAACCCATGGTCTCCGGCGGGGTGGAAGGCACCGCCGCCATGGGGACCCGCAAAGCGCCGGCGATCCTCTCCGGAAGGCTTGAAAGCCTATTCTCGTATTTCCGGCAGATTTTCGCCCAGGTCACGAATCCTCCGATCGATCCGGTCCGGGAGGGTTCGGTCATGAGCTTGGCGAGTTTCATAGGCAGGGAACGGAATCTGTTGGATGAGAGTCCGCTCCACTGCAACCAGCTCAAGCTGGCCCATCCTGTCCTGACCAACGAGGATATGGCAAGGATCCGTGCCGCCGACCTGCCCGGCATCCGATCTTGTACCGTCTCCACCGCGTTCTCCCTGGAAGACGCCGGGGGCGGCACCCGGCCGGCCCCAGGTTCCCGGCTTAAAGCCGCGGTGGAGGCGATCCGGACGGCGGCGGAACTCCGGGTGGACGAGGGCTACACCCTGGTCATCCTGAGCGACCGAGAGGTGGACGCGAACCGGGCCTCGGTCCCCGCCCTCTTGGCCCTGGCCGCGGTCAACCGGCACCTGGTGGATCGGGGCAAACGGCATCGGACGGGACTGATCGTGGAGACCGGGGAGGCCTGGGAGATTCACCACCTGGCCCTGCTCGTGGGCTATGGAGCCAGCGCGGTGAATCCGTACCTGGTTCTGGACCGCATGGCAGATCTTGCGGCCCGGGTTTCCGCGCCGGGTACGGCATCGCCGTCCCCGGAGGAGGCGCGGGGCAACTATGTGGGGGCCCTTAAGAAGGGCCTTCTTAAGACAATGAGCAAGATGGGGATATCCCCGGTCTCTTCCTACCGAGGCGGAGGGCTCTTCGAGGCCTTCGGGCTATCCGCCGAGTTCGTGGACGAGTTCTTTCCGGGCACCGAGAGCCGCCTGGGCGGGATCGGGCTTCCGGAGCTGGAGGAGGACATCGCGGCCCGACACGCCGCCGCCTTCTCGATCCCCTTCCGGGCCGGCAAGGAGCCGCTCGGAGCCGGGACGCCGTCCGATTCGGCGCCCGTCCCGGGGCTCCGGGACTCGGGCCCCTGGCCCCCTCGCCTGGCCGCCCTGCTTGCACGGGCCGTTCGGCAGGACGACGAGGAGGCGTATCGGGAATACGCCCGGGGTATCACGGCCCGGGACCGGCCTTTCTACACCCTGAGGGACCTGTTCGAGCTCCGGGGCGGAACGCCCCTTCCCCTGGAGCGGGTAGAACCCGAGTCGGCGATTCTCGCGCGGCTCACGATCTCCGCCATGTCCTGCGGGGCAATCAGCCCCGAGGCGCACGAGGCCCTGGCTGGGGGCGCCGACTCCGTGGGGTCCTGGATCGACTCCGGGGAGGGCGGGGAGGACGAGGAACGGGAAAAGCCCGATTCGAACGGCCGGTCTCGAGTCTCCGCCTCCCGGCAGGTCGCCTCCGGACGCTTCGGGGTCACGGCCCGGTACCTCGCCCGTGCCCGGGAGCTTCAGATCAAGATGGCCCAGGGTGCTAAGCCCGGGGAGGGGGGACAGCTTCCGGCGGCCAAGGTGGACGAGTACATCGCAAAGCTGCGGCATACAGTGCCGGGCACCCTCCTGATCAGCCCGCCTCCGCATCACGATATCTATTCCATAGAGGATCTATCCCAGCTGATCCACGACCTTCGCTGCGTGAACCCCTCCGCCCGGATCGCGGTCAAACTGGCCGCCCAGGCGGGGGTCGGGACCGTGGCGGCCGGTACGGCCAAGGCCGGGGCGGACTGCGTGGTGATCTCCTCGGGGGACGGCGGAACGGGGGCCGCGCCGCTGTCCTCCCTGGATTACGCGGGCAACGCCTGGGAGCTGGCCCTGCCCGAGGTTCGGCAAGTCCTGGCCGCCAACGGCATGGCGGAACGCGTCTCGATCCAGGTGGACGGGCGGCTTCGGACCGGACGGGACGTGGTGATCGCCGCCATCCTGGGAGCCCGGGAGTTCGGGTTCGGAACCGCCGCCCTGATCTCCCTGGGCTGTGTAGCCTGCGGGCGCTGCCACCAGGACCGCTGCCCCGTCGGGATAGCGACCCAGCGCACGGAGCTGCGGGCGCGTTTTGCGGGTTCCCCGGACCATGTGGCCCGGTTCCTCCGCTTCGTGGCCCGGGAGGTACGCGAGCTCCTGGCGTCCCTGGGGCTGGAGAGCTTGGACTCGGCGACGGGGCGTCATGACCTTGTCGACTTCCACGGTCGCGGAGGGAGCGGACGCGGCGCCCTGCTGGATTTTTCCCGGATCCGGCAGTCCCTGGAACTGGCAAAAAGCCACCTGACCCTCTGGAGTGAAGGGGCCGGGGAACCCCTGGTTCTGCCTCCTCCTCCCGCGGGCCTCGCCGCCTTCGAGAGACTGGGGAGAGGTTCGTTCCCGGTCCCGGAAGCGGAGGAGAACCTGGCGGACACGGTCTGCGAAGCCCTGGCCTCCGGGCGGCGTATCCGGATCGAGAGAAAAATTCGCAGCTCCGACCGATCCATCGGCGCGTCCCTGAGCGGGGAGATCGTGCGAAGGGGCCTGTACGAGCCTTCCGGCTCCGCGGCCCTTCGGTTCGAAGGCTCCGGGGGGCAGAGTTTCGGAGCCTTCCTGGTTCGTGGCTTGGAGCTCGAGCTCATCGGCCAGGCGAACGATTTCGTGGGCAAGGGGCTTTCGGGAGGGACGATCATCCTGAGGCCCCGGCCGGGCAGCCCCTTCCCCCCGGAGGCCAACATCATCGCGGGCAACGTCTGCCTCCTGGGCGCTACCTCCGGCAGGGTCTTTATTTGCGGACGGGTCGGCGAGCGCTTCGCGATCCGGAATTCCGGGGCCCTGGCGGTCGCGGAGGGAGCGGGGGACAACGCCTGCGAGTACATGACCGGGGGAAGGGTGGTGCTCCTGGGGCGAACGGGAGGCAACTTCGGGGCCGGCATGTCCGGAGGCGTCGCCTTCGTTCTGGACGAGGACGGGACCTTTCCCGGGCGGACGGATGCCGTGTCGGTCGTGTGCCGGCCTCTCTCCGAGGTCGAGGGGGAGGACGATCTCCGGCGGGACCTGGAACTCCACCTGGAGGCCACCGGCAGTCCACGGGCCGCGGCGATCCTGTCGGATTGGGCGTCGTATCGGCCGCGCTTCCTCCAGGTAAGTCCCCGGACCTGATCCCAGAACCCGCCCCCGGGCCGGATTCCGACACCTGACCCTCGGATTCCGGCGACCCCGGGGCGGCGGGGGTCTCGGCCGGATCATCCTAACCGTGGTCTCCGGCCTGTACGCCTTCCTGCTCGGCCCCCTGTTTTTCTCGGGCTTGAAGATCCTCCGGCCCAACGAGGCCCTGGTTCTGACCCTCTTCGGCAGGTACCACGGGACCCTCCGGGGGCCGGGCTTCTTCTTCGTCAACCCCTTCACCGCCCCGGCGAATCCCCCGGATTCGGAGCCCGCGACCGGAGCGGTCTCCGGGGAGGCAAAGCAGGCGGCGAAGCCCGGGATCCCTTCCGCGGCGCGGGGGGCAGCCCGCCGCCCGGCCCGGCGGATCTCCCTCAAGGCCATGACCCTGAGCAACGACAAGCAGAAGGTCAACGACGCCCTGGGAAACCCCATCATCATCGGCATCGTGGTGGTCTGGAAGGTGGTCAACACAGCCAAGGCGGTCTTCAACGTGGACAACTACATCGAATACCTCTCCATCCAGTGCGACTCCGCCCTGCGCAACATCGTCCGTCTGTACCCCTACGACGCCTCGGAGGAGGAGGGGGAGAAGTCCCTGCGCGGCTCGAGCCAGGAGATCGCGGATAAGCTCAAAAAGGAGATCCAGGGCAAGGTGGACCTGGCGGGCCTGGAGATCCTGGAAGCCCGGATAACTCACCTATCCTATGCCCCGGAGATCGCGGCGGCGATGCTCCAGCGCCAGCAGGCCACGGCCATCATCGCCGCCCGGCAGATGATCGTGGAGGGAGCCGTCGGGATGGTGGAGATGGCCCTGGACAAGCTCTCGGACAAGAACATCGTGAACCTGGACGAGGAGCGGAAGGCCGCCATGGTGAGCAACCTCCTGGTGGTCCTGTGCGGAAACAAGGACGCCCAACCCGTGGTAAACTCGGGTTCCATCTATTGACGGATCCGGGGGAACCGCATGGAAGGAACGGACAAGGACGGCGGCAAGAAGCAGATCCTCCTAAGACTCTCCCCGAGCCTCTGGAAGGAGCTGGCGGCCTGGGCCGAGGACGACTTCCGTTCCATAAATGGTCAGATCGAGTACCTCCTGACCGAGTGCGTCCGACAACGAAGGAAGAAATAATCGATCCAGGAGGAGGGCGGCCGCCGCGCGGGGCCGCCCTCCCGCCGTATATTGCGTTTCCGTCGGGAGCTCGTACAATGGAGACATCCTGAACCGAGGAGCCTCCCATGGCGCTCAAGCACATCGGCTATCGAGCCTTCCAGACCGTCCTGCGCCTCACCTCCTACCTCATGTCCTTCCGTCCTCCGGAGCTCCTGGAGGGGCCGGGAAGCCTGGCCCGGCTTCCGGACCTCATCAAGGGAAACGGGTTCCGCAAAGTCCTGGTTGTGACCGACAAGGGCTTGGCCGCCGCGGGCCTCCTGGACCGCCTTCTTTCCGTGTTGGACGGGGCGGGGGTGGAGCGGGTCCTCTACGACGGGGTCCAGCCCAACCCGACGATCGGCAACATCGAGGAAGCCCTGGCCCTGTTTCTCCGGGAAGGCTGCGACGCGATCGTGGGCTTCGGGGGCGGGTCCCCCATGGACTGCGCCAAGGCCTGCGCCGCCCGGGCCGCGAACCCCCGCCGGACGGTACGGCGGATGCGGGGCCTCCTGAGGGCGGGCCGAAAGCCCAAGCCGGTCTTCGCGGTGCCGACCACCGCGGGAACGGGCTCCGAGGGGACCGTTGCCGCGGTGATCGCGGACCCGGAAACCCACGAGAAGTACTCCATCTCGGATCCCAAGATCATGCCCCGCTGGGCCGTCCTGGACCCCGAGCTGACCCTGGGACTCCCGCCCCGCATCACCGCGGCCACGGGCCTGGACGCTCTGACCCACGCGGTGGAGGCCTACGTGGGCCGGAGCAACACGGCGGGAACCCGGGCCATGGCCGAGGAGGCGGTCCGCTTGATTTTCGCCAACCTGGAAACCGCGTACAAGGACGGCGGGAACCTGGCCGCCCGGACTGCGATGCTGAGGGCTTCCTTTTGCGCGGGCACCGCTTTCACCCGGGCCTACGTGGGGTACGTGCACGCCATAGCCCACCAGCTCGGGGGGCTGTACGGGACGCCCCATGGCCTTGCGAACGCGGTCATCCTGCCCTATGTCCTGGACTTCTACGGGGACGCCGCGGCCGCGCCCCTGGCCCGCCTGGCCCGG
>JAAYUR010000483.1 GCA_012517645.1 Treponema sp. | reverse complement strand
CGCCCAGACAATCGTAGCCTCATTCTTCCTGGTCATCCTAACCGGGGGGCTCCTCCTAATGATGCCGTTCACGACCCCGGACCGGGAAGGACTAGGCTTCTTGGATGCCCTTTTCACCGCGACCTCGGCGGTCTGCGTCACGGGCCTGGTAGTCGTGGATACAGCCCGGGACCTGAGCGTCCCGGGGCAGGTGGTGATCCTGACCCTGATCCAGATCGGCGGCCTGGGGATCATGGTCTTTTCGTTCTTCGGGATCTTCTCCCTGGGCCGCCGGGTCTCCTTCCAGGACCGGCTGATCGTGTCGTACATGCTGGCCGAGGACGACCTCCGGGGCCTGGCCCGGAGTCTCCGCAGGATCGTCCTGTACACCCTGGCCATAGAAGGCCTGGGGGCGGCGGCCTTTTATGCCCGGTTCACGGCCCTGGACGGGCATGGGTTTCCATCGGCCTTCCGGGCCGTATTCCATGCCGTATCGGCCTTTTGCAACGCGGGCTTCGCCCTCTTCTCGGACAGCCTGGAATCCTTCCGCTCGGATCCCTGGATCGTGCTGACCGCGGCGGCCTTGATCATCCTGGGGGGGATCAGCTTCGGGGTGCTCCGGGACGGTCTGCGGGCGGCGGGGGGGGCCATAACGGCGCTGTTTGGTCGGAAACCCTCGGCCTTTCCCTCCCCTTCCCAGAACACCCGGGCGGTGGTCTGGATTACCCTGGTTCTGCTTGTCTCCGGTCTGGGGGGATTCTACTTGCTGGAGCACGAGGGGGTCATGGCCTCCTACGGCCTGGGGGAGCAATATCTGGCCGCGTTCTTCCAGTCCGTCACCCTTCGGACCGCGGGGTTCAACACCGTGCCCTTCAGCGCCCTCCGCAGCTCGACCCTTCTTTTCATGATCGTCTTCATGTTCATCGGGGGAGCCTCCGGGAGCACGGCGGGCGGAATCAAGGTCAACTCCCTAGCTGCCATAGGAGCTTATTTCGCATCCTTCTTCCGCAGGGAGGAGTCTCCCCGGCTGGGTCCCTGGGCGGTCTCGCCGGAAAAAGTGGGCCGATCCCTCCTTGTCCTGGTTTTCGGCCTGTCCGCGGTCTTCCTGGGGGTCTTCTCCCTGACGATTTCGGAGGACGGGGACTTCCTTCCCCTCCTCTTCGAGACTGTCTCCGCCTTCGGAACAGTGGGGCTCTCGACGGGGCTGACCCCAGGCTTGTCCTCCGCGGGAAAGCTGGTCATCATGGCCCTCATGTTCCTGGGACGCCTGGGGCCCCTTACGATACTCTCGGCGGCCCGCGGGACCGGCAAACGGACGGATGTCCGGTTCCCCGAGGGGGATCTCGCGGTAGGTTGAAGCCGCCGGCGCCGCGACTACCGTAACGAGCGCGGATCGGCGACGGATAATTCCAGGAGGACGGAGCGTATGGCAAAAACCCGAACCTTCGCGGTTATCGGCTTGGGAGCCTTCGGCACCACGGTATGCGCGACCCTGGCGGAGAAGGGCGCCTCGGTGATCGCCCTGGATCGGAACCCGGCCTCGGTTGAGCGTGTGAAGGGGCTGGTGTCCGCGGCGGTGCTTCTGGACGCCACGGACGAGAACGCCCTGCTCAAGGCTCCCATCCAGGACGTGGACGTGGCTATCGTGGCCATCGGGGACGACATCGAGGCCAGCATCCTGGCCACCGCCCTGCTCCGGCAACAGGGGGTGCCGTACATCGCGGCCCGGGCCGTGTCCGCCATCCACGGGACGGTCCTACAAAGGGTGGGAGCCAACGAGGTGATCAACGCGGAAGTCGAGATCGGAGCCCGCACCGCCCGGCGGCTTGTGGCCCCGGACATCCTGGACTCGATACCCCTCTCCTCGGAGGTCTCCTTGACGGAAATGCTCACCCCGGATTACTTCGTCGGAAAGACCCCGAAGGATCTGGACCTGGAAGGGAAACTGCACCTCCGGGTCGTGGGGATCCTCCGTTCCCGGATGGACCTGGACGACCAGGGCAACGCGATCCGGCGGGAGGACCTTCTCTTCCCGGATCCCGGGGATACCTTCGAGGAGGGAGATCGCCTGCTGGTGCTGGGCAGGAACGCGGATCTGGCGGAGTTCCGGAAGATCTAGCAACACTACCTTACTGCGGCAATTGCGCGGAGAGCCGCTCGGTTCTCGGGCCATTGCGCTAGGGGGACGGCATGATATTGGCTCGTGTCGCGTACTTGATCCTCCTCCTGGGGCTCTCCATGGGAGCCACGGTCGGGGCGGGCGTCTGGTCCTACTCGGTGGCGACCACGGCGGGAATGAAGGGCCCCGCGGAGACCTCCCTCTTTCTCGCCCTCTGCATAGCCGCCGCGCAGGCCCTGGCCGCGGCGGCACTGGCGCGCCAGGCCCGACGGAAGCGCCGGGAACTGGACGCCGTAGCGGACGCGGTCCGGTACGGGGGTTCCCTGCCGGCGGAACGTCTCGAGCGGTTCGGCCCCCTGGGAGACAGTGTCCGGAGGATCCTCAAGGATTTGTCCGATTCGGGAGAGCGGAAAAGCGAGCGGATCGCCTCCCTGACGGGCCTCCTTCGCGCGGCCCTGGCCTTGGTCGACGCTCCGGTCCTGGTCGTGGCCCTGGACGGCCTTGTCCAGGAAGCCAGCAAGGGTGCCCGGGAGGATTCCCGCCTCTCGGGCCTGGAGCCCGGAACGACCCGGATCGAGGACCTCCTTCCGGAGGTCCAGATGCGCTCTGTATTCCAGGAAGCCGAGCGGACCCACCAGGCGGTGGAGCTTTCGGGGCACCTGACCCTGCATCCCGTGTATTCCACCCGGGGCAGGATCGCCTGCTTCCTGGCGGACCTGGGACGCACGGGGCTCCGGGAGTTCCTGGGCGGGCTGGGGGAGCGAAATCCGGCACCCGACACCGCGGCGCGGAAGCCCAACCTCCTACGCCGGGTCCTGGGTCGGTTCGGTCGGGGTAAACCGGAAACGTCCGGCCGTTG
>JAAYUR010000334.1 GCA_012517645.1 Treponema sp. | reverse complement strand
TGTGCGCCTTGGACGCCGCGGGGATGGACGTCTACCCCGATCCGAACCGCCTGCCGGAAGCCTTCCGCCGCATGCAGGAAATCCAGGTGGAGTGCGCTGTAACGCGCCGCCGCGCCCGGTTTCGGGGCTGCGACAGCATGCAGGCGGGCGCCGCCGCCTCGCCGTACAACGCCGAGGCGGACGAGCATCCGGATACGCGTATCCCAAGCTTCGTACCACCAGGGAACCCCTGCGTCTAGAAGAGCAGGGAGAGGCAGGTGAGCCCGCCGTCGATCTTCCGGAACTCCGAGGTATCCACCTCCAACACCCGACAGCCCAGCCCTTCCACGGCCCTCCGCACCCCAGGGTATCCCGCGGGCACGATTACGTTCCCGTTCACCCACAGGCAGTTCGCGGCGTAGGCTTCCTCCGTAGGCACCAGGATCTTCTCGAACGCCCGGAACGGCGGATAGTCCGCGAACTCCTCGGTGACCAGGAGACGACCTCCGTGAACAAGGCTCATACCCGTCTTGAGGTGGAGGATCCCGGGCACCGGCACCGCCTGACCCGGGATGCCCCAGTCCCTGAGCAGAGTCAACAACTGGATCGCCCCTTCCTTGTTAGTACGGCCGGACAGTCCGACGAAGAACTCCGTATCCGTTCGGAGAACGTCCCCTCCCTCCAGGGTGCCGGGTTCCCGGATGCGGTATATCCTGTCGGAGGGGAAAAAGGAACGCAGGGCCCGTTCCATCTCCTCGACTTCTCCCGTTCGGGACGGAGCTCCGGGATTGGAAAGAACCGCGCGGTCCCTCAGGCAGACCGCGGTGTCCTCCACGAAGCAGGAATCCGGAAACTCCTCCAGGGCTTCCAATACCGTCACGGATACCCCGCAGGCTTCCAGGGCCCGGATGTAGGCGTCGTGCTGGCCCAGGGCCCTGTCGTAATCCGGGGCACCCAGATGGGGCGATGAGGTGATGCCCGCGGCCAAGGAGCGAGCGGGTCTACGGACGACGGCGGTACGGAACATGGGAACCTCCTAGCGCGAATCGACGGCGGCCGAATCGAGGGCATGCCGGAGGGCCTCGGCCAGCAGGATCGGCGTCCGCTCCGTCAGGTCTTCCCGGAAAACCCGCTCCGTCTTCTTGTGAAAATCCTTGCCCCAGGGGCCGATGTTCACGCAGGGCATCGAGATTTCGGCGATGCCTCCGAAGGGAATGGAATAGACGTCCCCGTACAGGGGCATCTCCTCGCGGATCAGGGCTTCGATTCCCCGGGCGTCCAGGATGGAAGAGTAGCTCAGGTCGGAGATGCCCGTGAAGTACGATTCCAGCTCATACTCCTGGCCCCAGAGCGCCCGCGCCCGGTCCGAAAGACGGGAGGCCAGGGATCGGATCATCGTGTCGAAGCCGGGGCGGTCCCGGTGGGAGACGCTGGGGTAATAGGGCGGGAGGAATCCGGTCACGATCAGGGGACGACCCGCCCCGATTCCGTCCGCCAGGGCGTCCACGAAGGACCAGACCGCCCGGAACAGGGGCTCCCCCTTCCCCGCCCTCTCCGCCGCCTCGTGCCGGGCACGCTCGAGAAGGGCTCCCCCGGAGGAGCGGTGCTCCCGGACGAGCTCTCCGAAGGTGAGGACCCGGGGACTCCGGGAACCGGTCCAGTCCGGCCCCTCCCCGGAGGACCGTCCGGTGCGGGAGCGGAACGAACGGGCGGATTTCTCTACGGCCTCGGCGGCTTCCTCCGCCGAGGTTCGGCAGGCGCCGAGGAGGAACTCCAGGATCCTCTCGGGGCTGTTGGCCAGGGGTTGGACGCTCAGGATGCCGAAGGCGGACAGGGGCATGGAGACGTCGTAGGCTTCCTTGCTGTCCCGGGCCATGAGCCAGGTCGGGGGAGGGGACATCTCGGGGCCATGTTCCAGGCGATCCGTCAACTCCAAAGACATCTCCGTCCGGCGTATGATTCCGGACAGGACACCCAGGGGATTGAAGCCTTCCGCGCTCTTCCCGGCATGGGCCAGGACTCCCCGGACGTACACGAAGGGCAGTATCTTCCCGATCGATCAGCCGGAGAGTACGCCCACCCGGGGATCCTTTCGCTGGTGCGGCTCGGAGTTGACCATGAGAACGTACTCCAGGCCGAAGCGGGCCTTGAGGTCCGCCAAGAGGTCCACGGCGGTCCGCATCCCGGCGGAAAGGTTCTCCTCGTCCGGCAGGGCGACAAGAAGGAGGTTCCCTCCGAAGTCGGGATCCCGGGCGGCCTCGTCCACCAGGGCCATCTGGACGGCCCCTCCGGCCTTCATATCCGCGGCACCCCGCCCGAAAATGAACCCTCCGCTTTCCAGGTCTGCCCGGCTCTCCGCGTCCAGGGCCTCGGGGTTTTCACGGAGGGCCCGGGAAAGCCGTTCCGGGTCGAAGGCAAGGGACTTCAGGGAGCCGTAATCCTCGGTTTCCACGACATCAAAATGGTGCATGAGGACCACGGTCCGGCTTCCCCGGCCCCGCACCAGGGCCCACTCCACGGACCGCCCTGCCGGATCCTTCGGGACTGGAAGGGTACCCAGGGTTCCGGGCTGGCCGGAAAAATACGGCGACCCCTGGAAATGGGATCGGAAAAAGGCGGCCGCGAGGTTCTCCCGGTCGGTGCCGGATTGGGAATTGACGGCGACATAGGGATAGAAGATATCCAGAATTTCCTTGCCCGACGGGACGCGCACGGCCTGCTCCTTGATCGGTCCGTCCAACGAAGCGGGCCGCCCGGTGGACGGCCCGTCGGGAGTGCCCGGAAAAACCGCGAGCCGCCCTTCCGGGCGGCTCGTCGCCATTTCGTGGAGGTGAGGGGAATTGAACCCCTGACCTCATGAATGCCATTCATGCGCTCTAGCCAACTGAGCTACACCCCCGAAACGTGGAGGCAGTATACGAATAGAGGGACCGAGTGTCAACGGGCGGCACACGGGCGAAGCTTCCCGTCCCTCGGGCTTCGGACGTTCCGGGCCGTATTGCCTACCGGCCGGGCTCCGGTCAATAATCGGGGATATGCCGAAACCAAGCGGCGCCTACGCCGCCATCTGCCCTATCGGCCTCGAAAAGGTCCTGGCCCAGGAACTTTCCCGGATAGGAATCGAGGCCGAATCCCGTCACCCCGGCCGCATAGGATTCCGCACGGATCCGAGAGGCCTGGCCTCGGCCCTCTGTTCCCTGCGCACCGCGGACCGAGTGCTGGCCGCCCCGGGGAGCTTCCACGCCCCGGATTTCGATTCCCTCTTCGAGGGCATGCGGTCCCTCCCCTGGGAACAGTGGGTCGGACGGGAAGACCGGGTGACCATCGTCCGGGTCCGCTCCCGGGCCTCCGCCCTGGAGGCTCAGACCTCCGTTCAGGCGGTGGCGCACAAGGCGGTCTACGAGCGCCTGGGCCGGGTGTACAAGGTGTCACGGCTGCCCCAGACGGGGCCGGAGCGGGAGCTTCGCCTCTACCTGGAGGACGACCTGTGCACGCCCCTGCTGGATCTCTCCGGGGATCCTCTGTACAAGCGAGGCTGGCGGGTGGAATCCGTGGAGGCCCCTCTACGGGAGACCGTGGCCGCGGGCCTGCTCTTCCTCTCCGGCTGGACCCGCAAGCGCCCGCTCCGGGACCCCTTCTGCGGCGGGGGAACCCTGGCCGTGGAAGCCGCCCTCTGGGCCCGGGACGAGGCCCCCAACCTGCGCCGCCGCTTCGCCTGGGAAACGATGCCCTCCTTCGAGCCCGAGGTGTTTCGGGATGTCCGAAGGGACCTGGAAAGCCGGATCCGCAGGGATATACGAGTGGACATCCTGGGAAGCGACCGGGACGAGACGGCCGTGGCCGTAGCCCGGGCCAACGCCCGAAGGGCGGGAGTCGGGGACCTGGTCCGGTTCGAGCGGCTCGACATGGCGGAAAGCGTTTCCGGGGGACTGCCGGAAGGCCTGGTCCTGTCGAATCCCCCCTACGGACTCAGGATGGGCACGGAGACGGAGGCGGAAGCCCTATGGCGGCAAGCCGGCGGCCTTCGGGACCGCTATCCGGGGTGGAGCTTCGGGTTTATCGCGAACCGGGAGGATTTCCCGGCCTTCTTCGGAGCCCGGCCCGCGTCCAGCCGGGTGATCCAGGCGGGCGCCGAAAAGCTCTGGTTCCATTGGTTTCCGTCGGCATCCCGATCCTGATTCGATCCGCGGCGGAACTCGACGCGACGGGGGCGAAAAAAAAACTTGCGCCCCTGGGAGCTGTCGTAGTAGAATACCATGTCGGGTCAATCGCCTTTTTTTTATTTAATCAGCCCGGCCAAATCTCTACAGTCTCTATGGAGGAAATTTCATGAAGCGGAGTGTCATCGTCCTCATTATCGCGCTTCTCCTGGTTCCGGCGATCTTCGCAGAGGGCACCAAGGAACTGAAGCCCACGTTCATCAACATCGCCACCGGCGGAACCGCCGGAACGTACTTCCCCCTCGGCGGCGCCCTGGCGGAGATCTGGAACACCAACATCAAGAACATGAACGCCACCGCCCAGAGCACCGGCGCTTCCGTCGCGAACATCAACCTCCTCAAGGACGGCAAGAACGAAGTCATCATGGTCCAGAACGACATCGCCTACTACGCCGTGAACGGCCTGGAGATGTTCAAGGACAAGGCGTTCGCCGACATCCGCGGTCTGGCTACCCTGTACAATGAGACCTGCCAGGTAATCACCCTGGCCGACAAAGGCATCACCAAGATTTCCGACCTCAGGGGCAAGAGAGTGGCCGTGGGCGCCGCCGGGTCCGGGGCGGAGGCCAACGCCCGCCAGATTCTCGAAGCCGCCGGGCTCTCCTACAGCGACCTGACCGCCCAGTACCTCTCCTTCGCGGAAGCGGCCAACAACCTCAAGGACGGCAACATCGACGCCGCCTTCGTTACCGCCGGCTTCCCGACCGCAGCGGTCCAGGACATCGCCGCCAGCCGCAAGGTCGCCCTGGTCAACATCTCCCCCGAGATCATCTCCGCGATCACCAAGAAATACCCCTATTACACCCCGACCACGATCCCCGCGGGCACCTACACGGGCGTGGACGCCCCGATCAGCACCGTCGCCGTCAAGGCCATGCTCGCGGTCCGGGCCGATCTGGACCCGACCGTCGCCTACCTGATGGTCAAGACCATGTACGCCAACACCGAGCGCCTCAAGGCCGCCCACAAGGTGGGTTCCCAGATCACCGTGGACACCGGCAAGGCGGGCATGCCCCTTACCCTGCACCCCGGAGCCGACAAGTTCTTCAAGGAAGCCGGGAAATAAGCGCATGCGCCGGGCCGGGAGAGCGTCTCGGCCCGGACTTGCGACGCTTGAACGGGGTGTCCTGTGCGGTTCGCCCGCCGGGGCACCCCTTTTTTCGGATCGATGAAACGCACCGTGCGAGCGGTCGCGCTCGCGGCCGTCGCGGGTCTGGCCGCGGTCTTCGCGGCCCTTCCCGGAACACAAGTACTGGAAATCCGGAATGAACGGGGACGGATCGTCGCACGGTTGGAGTGCGAAGACGGGCAATTCGTCCATCGGTACGTGCATTCCGTGCATCTGTCCGACGTGGACGAGGACTATACGATCGAAAAGGACGGAAGCCTTAGGCTTACCGCCACACGGTTCGACACCCTGGGAGTCGGGATACCCTACGACGCCGAGGGAGGTTTTTCGCAGGAAGGAAACCGGTTCGTCCTCCGGATGGATCGGACCTATCGTTCCCTGCCGGTCCGGGTTTCCCCCCTCCCGGGCCACGCGATTTTGACGGGAGACCGGGAATATCCCCTCTCCCGATGGTTCGCCCCGGGAGACCTGGCGATCCTTGAAGTCCGGCGAATTCCCCGCATCGGGATCCGATCATTCCGGCGGGCAGATCGATACTAGGAAGCTATCCGGAGGGATGGGCATGAGCGAACGCAAGAAGGATACATCGACGGAGGCGGGCAAGCCCGCACCCAAGAAGCGCACTCCGACACCGAGGAAGGCGGATGCCGCCCCCGAGGCGAGCCTCAAGGAACCCGTTGGGGCCGAGACGGATACCGTCAACGGCGCCGAGATCCTCAAGAAATTCGACAAGGAAGCGGATTTCCGCACCCTGGCGGGGTTCATGGGCAAGTTCATCGCCGCCCTGGCCATCGCGTTCTCGGTATTCCAGGTCTACACCGCAGCCTTCGGAGTCCTGGACGCCCATATCCAACGAGCCGTCCACCTGGGCTTCGGGCTGTCCCTGATCTACCTGCTCTACCCGTCCAGCAAGAAATGGGCCCGGAACAAGCTTCACCCCGTGGACGTCCTGCTGGCCCTGGCGGGCGCCGCGGCTCCCGCGTATATCGTGATCTTCTACCAGCAGCTGGTCCTCCGGGCCGGCACGACCACGCCGCTGGACATCGTCGTCGGCGTGCTGGGCATCGCCCTGGTCATCGAGGCGACGCGCCGGGTCGTAGGTCTGCCCATCGTGATCATCGCCGGGGTCTTCATACTGTACGCCTTCGCGGGCCCCTACATCCCGGGCCGCCTTGCGCACCGGGGCGCCCGGCTCGACACCCTGATCGGCCACCTCTTCTTCACCACCGAGGGCATCTTCGGCATTCCCCTGGGCGTGTCGAGCACCTTCATCTTCCTGTTCATCCTCTTCGGCGCCTACCTTGAGAAGACCGGGCTGGGCCAGTTCTTCATCGACATCAGCAACGCCATCGCGGGCTGGGCCTCCGGCGGCCCGGCGAAGGTGGCCGTGCTCTCCAGCGGCCTTATGGGCATGGTTTCCGGCAGTTCCGTGGCCAACGTCGTGGGCACCGGCAGCTTCACCATCCCGATGATGAAGAAGCTGGGATACAAGCCCGAGTTCGCGGGGGCCGTGGAGGCCACGGCCAGCACGGGCGGACAGCTCATGCCGCCCATCATGGGCGCCGCGGCCTTCCTGATGGCGGAGTTCACGGGCATCAAGTACGCCCGGATCATCGGCGCCGCCGTGGTGCCCGCCCTTCTGTACTACTTCGGGGTATGGGCCGGGGTACACCTGGAAGCTAAGAGGCTGGGCCTTCGGGGCATGACCCGGGAGGAGCTGCCCAAGCTCAAGGCCCTGGCCAAGAAATCCTACTTGGTGATCCCCCTGGTCGCCATCATCTACCTTCTGGTTACGGGGTATACGCCCATGCGGGCCGCCCTGATCGCCATCATATTATCCATCGCCACGGCCGGCATCGCGTCCATCGTCAATTGGATGCTCAAGAAGCCCGTCGAATTCCGCTGGCAGGATATTGTTATAGGGTTGGAAGCGGGAGCCCGGGGAGCCCTGGGGGTGCTGGCCGCCACCGCCTGCGCGGGCATCATCATCGGAGTTGTTACCCTAACCGGCCTGGGCCTGAAGCTGGGTTCCAGCCTGGTGGCCCTGGCGAACGGTAAGCTCTTCTTCACCCTGCTGTTCACCATGATCACCTCCCTCATCCTAGGAATGGGCGTGCCTACCACGGCCAACTACGTGATCACCTCGACCATCGCCGCTCCGGCCATCATGATGATCCTGACCAAGCTGAACCCCGGGATGGATCCCTACGCCCAGATGATCGTCCTGCCCGCCCACATGTTCGCCTTCTACTTCGGCATCATCGCGGACGTGACGCCGCCCGTTGCCCTGGCGGCCTTCGCGGGGGCGGGTATAGCCAAGGCGAACCCGATGAAGACGGGGTTGAACGCCTCCAAGCTGGCCATCGCGGCCTTCCTGGTTCCCTACATCTTCGTCTACAGCCCCAAGATGCTCGGAATCGGGGCGACCTTCCTGGACATGCTGATCATCTTCCTGACCTCCGCCGTCGGCATCATCGGAGTCTCCGCGGGGGTCATGGGATACCTGACCCGGACCATGCACATCTGGGAGCGTCCTCTGTTCATCCTCGGCGGCATCCTGCTGGTCACCCCGGGCGGATTCACCGACCTCATCGGCGCGGCCATCCTGGTCGGAGGCTTTTTCATCCAGAAGCTCATCAAGGGTCCGGCGCCCAAGGCGGCCTGAGCGCCCGAGCTCCGGCCTGAACGGGCCGGACACGGCGAGGCCGAGGCGGGGAGTCCCGCCTCGGCCTTTTTATCGCGCCCCGGCCGGAAAGTCGGGACGTTCGCCGCAGGACGTTCCGATCAGCCGAGAATGCCGAGCTTGGTCAATCCGTCGTAGACGAACTGGATCGCCAAGCCCGAGAGCACGAGGCCCATCATCCGCTCCACCACGGACACCCCCGTCCGGCCGAGCACCCGGAGGACCAGGCGGGAGGAGAACATGGCCAAGGTGACCCCGGCCAGGGAAAGGATGACCGCGCCGAAGAGCAGGAGGGTGATCGTCAGGTACGACGGGGCGTCGGCGGAGTAGAGCATCAAGGTCGTGATGGTTCCGGGACCCGCGATCATGGGGATGGCCAGGGGGAAGACCGCGACGGAAGAGGAATCATCCTCTTCCTCCTCCTTGCTGGTCTTGGTCCGTTTGGGCTGTCCGAAGAGCATGTCGATGGAGATCAGGAAAAAGAGGGTCCCTCCGGCCACATAAAAGGATCCCGGCGAAATCCCGAAGAACGAGAGGATAAAGCGTCCCGCAAGGATGAACACTCCAAGGACGATGAAGGCCACCCCGACGGCTTTCCAGATCGTGCGCTTCTTCTGCTCCTCGGTCATGCGGCCCGTGGCGGAGATGAACAGAGGGACGATGCCGACGGGATCGATCACGATGAAGATCGTCAGGAAGATTTGCAGGAAGGTATTCAGCATGGCCGAAGGATACCGCGCCGCGGCGCGTCCGCGCAAGCCGATCGGAGGATCGGAAAACCCGCGCGGATCCTTCCCCCCCCGAGCCGCCCGTCCGAACCCGGCGGGGATTTGACTCCGCAGGCGTTTAGCCCTATATTTCCCTTGATACCCTGGGCCTATCCACGGCTCAAAACGATCGATTCGAAGAAATCCGCCGCCGGAGGGAATATGAGCAACGAAGTCACCCTTACGTCCGAGAATTTCGAACAGGAAGTCCTCAAGTCTCCCATCCCCGTCCTGGTGGATTTTTGGGCCGAGTGGTGCGGCCCCTGCAGGATGATCGCCCCCGCGGTGGACGAGCTGGCCCGAGCCTACGAAGGCAAGATCAAGGTGGGCAAGGTGGACGTGGACTCCCAGGTGGACCTGGCCGGCCGCTTCGGGATCATCTCGATTCCGACCCTGATGGTTTTCAAGGACGGAAAAGCCGCCCGCCAGAAGGTCGGCGCCCTACCAAAACTCCAGATCGAGGGGCTCTTCAAGGACCTGATCCAACCCTAGCCGGATCACGGAACGTACACGGCATCCGAGTTCGGCTTGCCTACGCTGGCCCCCTTGGTCGGCACGACATGCCAATCCGAGGCGGAATCCGTGTCCCTCGAGTCCGAGGATCGGCATAACGTTCGCGTGCTCGTGGTTCCTTCGCTGCGGGCCGCGTCCTCCGGTCGTATTTCGGCCCCTGCGATCTTCCAGCCCCCTTCCGAGACGACCCCTCGAACCTGGTCCCAGAGAGCCTGGGTTCCGAAGCCCCCGTATTTCGTGTCCGACGCGGATGTACGGGCTGAGTAGATCAGGGCGTCCCGGATCGGCCCGGTGGGAGAGCGGTACAGGGTCATGCACCCGTTCTCCCCGGGAAGGGACCCGTCCCCTCCCCGGTACCAGAAGTCCCGGGCGTAGGGATACGCGTCCAGGCCCCCGGAGGCCGTAGGATCCCCCGTCTCGTCCCGCTCCTCCGGAATACCCAGGGGCTTCAGGTGCAGGACTACGAACTCCCCGGCGGATACCTCGCAAGGGGGAAAGACGTAGAGCAGAACCTGAGCGGCCGCGCAGCCCACCCGGAAGGTCAGACCTGCCAGGTTTCCGGACTCCATCACCGCCAACTCCACCAGGTCCGGATGGGTCGAAGCCCCCTGGGTCAGGACTTCGTTGAGCAGGATTCGGGGCAGGTCGGGGTTATGGCCCCAGAAGGGCAGGACAAAGCTGGTCGAATTCCCCGAAGGGTCCCGGACGGTCCCCTCCAGGGAAAGCGACGTCCCCGCGGCCAGGGTACCCGCGGCGGAGATCCGAACGCGCGTGCCTTCGGAGGCGACACCCAGGGCGCCCAGGTCCGGATCCGACGCGAAATCCCCCGGGGAAACCTCCACGACCTCGTCGAAATCCACCACGAATTCCCCGGGACCCTCGGCGTCCCAGCGTTGAACGCTCGGGGGCCTTAGGTCCCGAGGAGAGAGGGCTTCCGAAACGACCTGGGGCAGGCAGGCGGACAACAGGGCGGCGGGGACCAAGACGCAGGAAGCGGTCCGCGCAGCGTTCAAGAGGGCGACTCGAGGCGCCCGGCTCAGAGTTTTCATCCGTGGTTCCTCCCGGACATAATCCGGGAAAAACCGGCCTACACGCTTGCGTCCAGTGCGGGTTTTTTCCGGGAAAAGCGCTCCCGGATGGGGTCGCCGTAGAGCACCAGGGCAAGGCCGCCCAGGATCAGGGGAACCCCGAGCGGCAGGTAGGGCGTCGCCGTTTCCCCCTTCATGCCCGGCCGCCCGCCTTCGCGCCCGCCTCGGCCGCCGCCTCCGCGACCGCGGAGACGATGACCGGGATCCGCTCCGCCTTGATCCAATAGTGGGTCACAAGACGCAGGCCCCCTCCCTCGGGGGGATTCACCAGGATGCCCCGCCGCTCGAGGGCCGCCGAGAAGGCCTCGGCGTCCGAGAGCCCCGTGATCTCGAGGAACACCATGTTGATGCGGACCCCGGTGCCCAGGATCCGGACCCCCGGGATCCGGGCCAGGCCCTCCGCCAGGGCCGCGGCGTTCCGGTGATCCTCGGCCAGACGCTCCCGCATGGGGCCCAGGGCCAGGAGGCCCGCCGCGGCCAGGACTCCGGCCTGGCGCATCCCGCCCCCCATGAGCTTGCGCTTGCGCCGGGCTGCCTCGATGAAGGCCCTCTTTCCCGCCAGGAGGGAGCCCACCGGGGCGCACAGACCCTTGGACAGGCAGAACATCACAGAGTCGACCCGTGCGGCGATCTCGCGCGCGTCGACCCCCAGGGCCGCCGCGGCGTTGAAGAGCCGCGCCCCGTCCAGGTGGATCGGAAGGCCGTGCCGGTCCGCGACGGCCCGGACCGAGTCCATGTAGGACAGCGGAAGGGCCCGGCCGCAGCCGTGGGCGTTCTCCAGGCAGATGAGGGAGGTGTCCGGGTAGTGGATGTCCCCGCCCGGCCGGACCCGGGCCTCGATCTCCTCCGGGTCCAGCTCGCCCTCCCGGGAGACGAGGGTCCGCAGCTGGACCCCCGCGATGACCGATGCCGCCCCCGCCTCGTGGGCCACGATGTGGCAGTCGTCCCCCAGGATCACCTCGGTGCCCCGGGGGCAGTGGGTGAAGAGGGCCAACTGGTTCCCGAAGGTCCCGGTCGGGACGAAGAGGGCCGCCTCCTTGCCCGCAAGCCGGGCGCCCAGGGCCTCCAGCTCGTTGACCGTGGGGTCGTCCCCGTAGACGTCGTCCCCCACCTCCGCCCGGGCCATGGCGGCCCGCATCTCGTCGGTCGGCCAGGTTACCGTGTCGCTCCGCAGGTCGATGTACTTCATGCCGGACATAGTACGCCCCGGCGCAGGAAGGGGCAAGCGGCGGGGCGCGATCGGCCCCTTACCTTCCCGCGTTGAAATGGTATACTCCGGCGCAGAAACCGGCCGGCGAATCCGGCTTGCGGGCGGATACCGCCCGCGGGCGGAACCGGCCAAAACGGGAGCGGACACCATGCGGATACTGCTGGCCAACGACCACGGCGCCCTGGAGCTGAAACGGCGGATCGCCGCCCACCTGGCCGCCCGGGGGCATGAGATCGTGGACCTTGGAGTGAATTCCGAGGAGAGCGTGGACTACCCCGACAAGGGCGCCGAGGCCGCCCGGGAGTACCTCGCCGGCGGCTACGACCTGGGGATCGTCCTGTGCGGCACCGGGATCGGGATCTCCATCGCCGCCAACAAGCACAAGGGCATCCGCTGCGCCCTGGTCCACGACCTCTTCACCGCGGAGATGGCCCGGGCCCACAACGACGCGAACTTCCTGGCCTTCGGGGGTCGGGTGGACTACCCGGTGCCTGTGGAGCGGATCCTGGACAAGTTCCTGGAGACGAAGTACGAGGGCGGCCGCCACGCCCGGCGGGTCGGGAAACTGGACGCCCTGGGCTGAGTCCCCAAGCCTTCCCGCCGTCCGGGAGGCCTCACAAGCTTCGTACCACCAGGCCGGGGCGCCAGTCCCCGGCCGAAAACCCCGCATCGGGAGCGGATCATGGACAAGAGAACGGCTAAAGTCTTCGCTCCGGCCACGGTGGCCAACGTGGCCGTGGGCTTCGACATCCTGGGCTTTCCCCTGGACGCCGTGGGGGACACGGTCACGGTGGAGCGGGTCGACCCTGCCCCGGGAACCCCGCCCACCGTAACCCTGGCCGGAACGGACGGCGTCGTCTCGAACCTTCCCGCGGATCCGGAGCGCAATACGGCCACCTTCC
>JAAYUR010000017.1 GCA_012517645.1 Treponema sp. | reverse complement strand
GCGGCGGGCGTGGTCCATGACCAGCTTGTCGTGGGTGGAGAAGATGAAGGTGGTCTTGCGTTCCGCGTTGATGCGCTTCATCAGATCCACGATCTCCAGGGCTGTGTGGGAGTCCAGGTTCGCCGTGGGCTCGTCGGCCAACAGGATGGCCGGGTCATTGACCAGGGCCCGGGCGATGGCCACCCGCTGCTCCTGGCCCCCGGACAGCTCCCGGGGATAGCGGTTCTCCATCCCCGAAAGCCCCACGGCGGACAATAACTCCAGGGCCTTGGCCCGGGCCTGGGCACCGTTCTTCTTGCGCTCGATGACCAGCGGAAGTTCCACGTTTTCCGCCACCGTGAGCACGGGGATCAGGTTGTAGGACTGGAAGATGAAGGATACGTGCATCTTCCGGTATTCCGAAAGCTCCTTTTCCCCCAGGGCGCGGAGCTCCCGGCCGTCGTAGACCACCCGGCCCGAGGTCGGTACGTCCAGACAACCTAGGATATTGAGCAGCGTGGTCTTTCCCGAGCCCGAAGGCCCCACAACGGCCAGGTATTCGCCTTTTTCTATGTCCAGGTCCACGCCGCGCAGGGCCACGACCTCGTTTTCGCCTTTTTTGTAGACCTTCCGGATCTTTTCCAGGTGCAGTATCGCCATATCGTCCTCCTTATCGATCGCTCTCTTCTCTTGAAGCCTTCCGGGGCTTGCCGCTCCGGTTCAGGCCGTCCGGTCCCGTTGCAGGAGAGTCCGCCCGGCCCGGGTCCCCGTCCTCCGACCCCGCGCCCCCGTCCCGGTGGTTCTCGGTCAGGGCCTGCAGGCCGAAGAGGTCCTTGGATTTAAGCTCTTCGGTGATGGAGTTGGGCACCAGCATCATGGAGTTGCCCGCCTTGAGGCCCTCGTTCAGGATGGAAAGGCTCTTGAGTTTCAGGGCCAGGTCGTTGGCGGTGTAGATCTTGCCCGCCTCCTCGAGCTTGCGGGCTATCTCGATCTCCGCCTCCGCCAGCAGGATCCGCCCCTTCTTCTCCCGCTCCGCCTGGGCCAGCCGGCTCAGGGGGCCCTGGAGACTCTCGGGGATCTGGATGTCCGTGATCTCGATATGCTGGACCGTGATTCCCCACTCGGTGGTCTTCTTGTCCACCTCCGCCCGGATCTGGCTCTCGATCTCGTCCCCCCGCTCCAGGAAGGCGGACAGGTCGTTCCGGCTCACCGCCGCTCGCAGGGCCGTCTTGGAGGAGAGGATGACCGCCTCCTCGTAGTCCTGGACCTCCAGGACCGCCTTTTCCGCGTCCCAGACCATCCAGAAGCAGAGGGCGTCCACGGTCACGGTCACGGAATCCCGGGTCAAGGTCGTCTCCGCCGCGAAGTCCGTGACCCGGATGCGCAGGTCCACGACCTCGGCCACGCGGTCCGCCAAGGGAAGGAGCAGGAAGAGCCCCGGCCCCCGCACCCGGTGGAACTTGCCGAAGCGCAGGACGATGGCCCGTTCCCATTCCTCCGCCTTCTGGACCGCCGGCGCCGCCAGGACTCCCGCCGCGGCGAAGGCCAGGATCATCCCGGACTCCCCGGTCCGCCAGACCGCCAGGGCGAAGGCCGCCAGGATGATCAGCTTGATCGAGGCGTTCCAGCGGGGGAAGAGGGCCATGACGGCGACCGCCGCGATCGGGGCGCCCAGCAGGGCACCGAAGGCCGCGACCGAGGGGACGGCCCCCGATAGCAGCCGGGCGGCCAGAGCGAAGGCCGCCAGGGCCGCGAGCAGGGCGGCTCCCGCCCAGGAAAGGGCGAAGTCCCGGCGGCGTTCCGCCTTGCGGGGGTTCTTTATCAGGGGCTTTTCCTCTTTCTTTTCGAAAAATTTCATCGCTCAGTCCTCCTCGAAGCCGCGAACCATCTCCAGCATCGCCGCTCGATCGATTCCCAGGGCTTCCATATCCCGGATGAACCGGGCGACCGCGGCCTCCGCTTTCTTTGTCCGTTCCGCTTCTTCCATGTCGATCCTCTTGTCCGAGACGTAGGTTCCGCTTCCCACCTGGGTGGTCACGATGCCTCGAATCTCCAGCTCGCCGTAAGCTTTGGCGATCGTGTTGGGGTTGATCTTGAGCTCGATCGCAAGGGCGCGGATGGTCGGGAGTCGGTCCCCGGGCTCCAATCTACGGGCCAAGATGGCCTGCTCGATCTGCTGGATGATCTGCCGGTAGAAGGGAACTCCGCTGGCCGGATCAAGGGAGAATCGAATCTCTCGTTCAACCGTTGTACTATTCATCTAGTACAATCGTAATTGAACTAGTACAATGTGTCAAGTGGGAAGCAGGTCTTTTTTAACCCGGTCTTCGGCCTGGGGGGCCCCTGTTTCAAGTAACCGCCGAATCCCCTGAACAGCCTCCAGTACCGAGTGGAACAAGCTTCGTACCACCAAAGTATGGCTTGATCCGGTTCGGGGGAGGCAATATATTACTAATATGAGAATCTTTATCGCGATAGCGGCGACCGCCCTTGCGGTGTCCTGCATAGGGACCGGTTCGGAAGGGACTCAACCTACCCCGGCGGCCGGTCCGCGGACGGAAGGAGTCGGCATGAATTCTGAAAAGCTGGAAACGGCTGTCCTGGGTGGAGGCTGTTTCTGGTGTCTGGAAGGGGCGTACGAGATCGTTCCGGGGGTCCTGGACGTGGAGAACGGCTACGCGGGAGGGGATCGGGAGAATCCGACCTATGAGCAGGTCGGTACGGGGCTTACGGGCCACGCGGAGGTGGTCAAGATAACCTTCGATCCCGCGAAGGTCAGCTATGACCAGCTTCTGGACCTGTTCTGGAAGATTCATGATCCTACCACCCTGAACCGCCAGGGGGCAGATATCGGGCCCCAATATCTATCCATCATCCTGTATTCCGGCCCCGAACAGGAGGCCGCCGCCAAGGCGTCCATGGCCAAGGCGGCGTCCGGGTTCCGGAACCCCATCGTCACGGAACTGAAGCCCCTCGAGTCGTACTGGAAGGCCGAGGATTACCACCAGGATTACTTCCGGCGGAATCCCGGCCAGGGGTACTGCCAGATCGTGGTGGCTCCAAAG
>JAAYUR010000388.1 GCA_012517645.1 Treponema sp. | reverse complement strand
GGCGTCCAGGAGTCCCTCCTCCACCGCCCGGCGGAAGATCGTCCCGTGGGTAAGGCCGCTCCCGTTCTCGGTGTCGTAGGTGTCCAGGTGGGCGTCGAACTGCACGAGGGCCACGGGGCCGTGCCTCCGGGCGGCGGCCCGGAGCTGGGGCAGGGTTACCGAGTGGTCGCCTCCCAGCCCGATCGTGAGCACACCCTGGCGGACGATCTCGTCGAAGGTCTTCTCGATTTCCCGATGGCTGTCTTCGAGGTCGCAGGGATTGATGTTCGTATCCCCGCGGTCGACGCCGGAGAGGACGCTGAAAATGTCGATGTCCAGGTTCAGATTGCCGGAGCGGAGCATCAGGGACATCTCCCGGATCGCGGCGGGTCCGAAGGCGGCCCCGGATCGGAAGGTCGTTCCTCCGTCACAGGGCATCCCGACGACGGCAAAGTCCGCTCCGGTCAGGTCTCCGGTGACCCAAGGGAGCTTCATGAAAGTCCGGATGCCCGTGAACCGGGTGACGACGCCGGGATCCTCGGGCCGATATCGGATCGCGTCGGGCATGGCACACTCCCCGCGGCGGACCGCCGCTCTCCGGAACAACGTGAACGCGCGGGGCCGCCCTATCGGACGGCCCCGCGCTCCGCGGACCGGATGCCCGGCCCGCCCGAAGGTGCTACTTCTTCTTGCCCAGCTTGTGCTTCTTCACGAACTCGTCCAGCACTTCCGTGAGGTTGGGGCTGCCGATCTCCTGGAGATCGTAGCCGACCTTCACGGTGGGCTTCTTGATCTTGACGATTCGGTTGAGGTCGATGGGGGTGGCGATCACGACGGTGTCGCAGGCGGTCTTGTTGATCGTAGCCTCCAGGTCCTTGACCTGCTGTTCTCCATACCCCATGGCGGGCAGGAGGGTGCCGATGTTCGGGTAGATCCTGAAGGTTTCCGCGATCTTGCCCACCGCCGCGGACCGGGGGTCCACAAGCTCGGAGGCGCCGAACTTGCGGGCGGCCACGACACCGGCGCCGATCTTCATGTGTCCGTGGGTCAGGGTCGGGCCGTCCTCCACGCACAGGACGCGCTTGCCCTTGATGAGCTCCGGCTTGTCCACGGTGATCGGGCTGGCCCCGTCGATGACGACCGCTTCCGGGTTCACCCTCTGGATGTTCTCCCGGACCGTCTGGACGGCCTCGGGGGAGGCGGTGTCGATCTTGTTGATCACGACGACGTCCGCCATGCGCAGGGAAACCTCTCCGGGGTAGAAGGAAACTTCGTTCCCCGCCCGGTGGGGATCCGCGACGGTGATGAGCAGGTCCGTCTTGTAGAAGGGGAAGTCGTTGTTTCCGCCGTCCCAGAGGATTACGTCCGCCTCCTTCTCCGCCTCCCGGAGGATGGCCTCGTAGTCCACCCCCGCGTAGATCACGTTGCCCCGGACGACGTGGGGCTCGTACTCCTCCATCTCCTCGATGGTGCACTTGTGCTTCTTGAGGTCCTCGATCGTCGCGAAACGCTGGACCTTCTGGGCGACCAGGTCTCCGTAGGGCATGGGATGGCGGATGGCCACGACCTTGAGTCCCTTGGCCATGAGCATCTGGACGATCTTGCGGCTGGTCTGGCTCTTGCCGGATCCGGTCCGCACAGCGCACACGGCGATGACGGGCTTGGTGGACTTGACCTGGGTGTCCGCGGGACCCAGGAGCCGGAAGGTGGCTCCGGCGGCGTTCACGATGGCGCCGATGCCCATCACGTGGGAATAGGGAACGTCCGAATAGGCGAAGACGCACTCGTGGACCTTCAGGTCCTTGATAAGCTTGGGAAGATCGGACTCCATGTGGATGGGAATGCCCTTCGGGTATAGCTTGCCCGCGAGCTCCGCGGGATACTTCCGTCCGGCGATGTCCGGGATCTGGGCGGCCGTGAAGGCAACCACGTTGTACTCCGGCTTGTCGCGGAAATAGGTGTTGAAGTTGTGGAAGTCGCGGCCGGCGGCTCCAATGATGATGACGTTCCTCTTCTCCATACAAGGACCTGCCTTTTATGGTCGAGGCGAATCGCGCGCCAGGTTCGCCCAGGCGGATCGGCTCCTTCGGTTCGTCCCGACGGACTAGCGCCGGAGGGGGGTCCGGCTCGGGAAAAAGTATGCTCCCGCCGAAATGCGCTGTCAAGGAAAAAGCTCGTAAATATTTATACAGAAAGAAGGTATAATCATTC
>JAAYUR010000494.1 GCA_012517645.1 Treponema sp. | reverse complement strand
GAGTCGAAGGTGACCCGGTCTCCGGGCTTGAATCGGCGGACCTCGGATCCGACCCGGACTATGTCCCCCGCGGCCTCGTGGCCCATGATGACCGGAGGCCTGCGGCGGCCCGTGGAGCCGTCCATGCCGTGGACGTCGGAACCGCAGATCGCCGCGGCCCTGACCCTCACGATCACGTCCTCCGGTCCCCGCAGGTCGGGGTCGGGGACGTCGCGGTAGGCGAACCGCTTGTATTCTTCCAGGACAAGGGCTTTCATCTTCCATCCTTCCGGGCGCGCCCCGCAGGGGATCGTTCCGGGCGCCGGATTCCAGTGTAGAGCAAAACCCTGGAATCTCCAACGGCAGTGCTACGAAACTCGTGATGCGTGAGATCCGCATCCGATAGGACCCCGCCCGGAGCGGCCGCCGGAGCGGCCTAAAAGCATCCGAGTTCGACCATCACAGGCTTCGTACCACCTGGTACAAGCAGTCAAGGCGCCTACGCAGGGTTTCTCTTGACAGGTTGGACAAGGGACAGGGATAATCAACAATGGTTTCGAAGCCGAACGGGTTTCGATATCGATTGAAGCGAACGATTCCAATTAAGGAGGAATCCATGAAGTCCAAGTTCCTCGCTCTGGTTCTTCTGGTTGCGGTAGCCCTGGGCGCGTCCGCACAGG
The DNA here is from genome assembly GCA_012517645.1 of Treponema sp. Lineage (GTDB taxonomy): Bacteria > Spirochaetota > Spirochaetia > Treponematales > UBA12059 > JAAYUR01. The sequence goes on along the minus strand of JAAYUR010000494.1, from coordinate 1,528 downwards.
CCAAGGAAATCCGCGTGCTCCTGGCCAACCACCCCTACGGGGACCTCCTGAAGACGGTCATCCCCGAGTACGAGGCGGCTACGGGCGTCAAGGTGAACGTGGAGAGCCTCCAGGAAAGCCAGCTGACCACCAAGCTGACCACCGAGTTCGCGACGAACTCCTCCACCGTGGACGTCTTCATGACCCGGCCCCTGCAGGAAGGGAAGATGTTCTACAAGAACGGGTGGTACGAGCCCCTGACGGGCTACGACTTCTCGGACTATCCCGAGAGCGCCATGGGCATCGCCCGCTTCGGCGCCAAGCCCTACCTGGTTCCCCTGGTGACGGAGTGGCAGGTCCTCTACTACCGGAAGGACCTCCTGGCCAAGGCCAAGCTCAAGGTTCCCACGAACTTCACGGAGCTCGAAGCCGCGGCCAAGGTCCTCAAGACCGCGGATATCGCCGGATTCGCCTCCCGGGGCAAGGGCGCCGCCGCCGTCACCCAGCTGTCCAGCTACATCTACAACTACGGCGGCCGGTACCTGGACAAGGGCAAGGCCGTGTTCGACAGCAAGGAGGCCCTGGATGCCATCCGGTTCTACGGCAGGATGCTGGCCAACTACGGCCCCACGGGTGTGACCTCCATGTCCTGGGAGAACATCATGCCCCTCTTCCAGGCCGGCAAAGTGGCCATGTGGACGGACGCCTCGGTCTTCTACGGCCAGATCGTCGACCCCGCCAAGAGCCAGGTCAAGGCGGAGGACGTAGGCATCGCGAACCTCCCCGCGGGTCCCAAGGCCTCCAATCCCTTCATCGTCGTGTCCTGGGGCATGGCCGTGGCGCGCCAGTCCAAGAACAAGGCCCTGGCCATGGACTTCATCAAATGGGCGACCAGCAAGGAACTCGCGAAGAAGGGCCTCATAGCCAACATCACCATGGCCCGAAACTCCGCCTGGGCGGATCCCGAGGTCCGCGCCAAGGCCAATCCCGAGCTGGTGGCCTCCCAGGCCTTCGCGGCCAAGAACGGCTATCCCTACGACCGGCCCTACATGAGCGCCGTCGGGAACGCCCGGGACCTGATCGGCGAGGTGATCATCGAGTCCATCAACACGGCCGGGGCCTCCACCAAGCTCGAGCAGCTGGCCAAGGACAAGGTCCGGGCGGTGAACGAGCTCCTCGAGGACACCGGCGAGTACGGAGTGTACTAGGTTTATAGGAATACACCACGGAGGTCACGGAGGGGAAGAGAAAAACGGGTGGGAGATTGACTCGGTCCGGTTGTGAAGTTGCCGAGGTAGATTCCGCCATATTTCCTTTACTCCTACTCCGTGTACTCCGTGCCCTCCGTGGTGAGTCCTGGATTTCTTCGGAGGGGACATGCGGAAGAGCGGTATCCTGGAACGGCACCTGAACGTCCTTTTCCCCCTCCCCGCCGTAGCCTTCGTCGTCGTGATGATGGTCTTCCCGGTTCTGTATACCCTCTTCCTTTCCTTCAGCAACTGGAACCTGACCTCCGGGATGCCCTTCTCCTTGGTGGGCTTCCGCTCCT
>JAAYUR010000223.1 GCA_012517645.1 Treponema sp. | reverse complement strand
GTGGATTTCCTGGCGGAACTCCTGGACATCGCGGTGGAGGATGTGGCCCAGGCCACCTTCGACAACGCCTGCCGCTTCTTCAAGCTGGCCTGATTTACCAGGACTCACCACGGAGTACGTGTCAGGATGGCTTCGCCATCCTGACGGCGCCGAAGCAAGCTTCGGCGATCTAGGTTAGACTACATCGACGAAGACCGAAGGGCTTCGTCGCCGCGAGCCGGACGAATGTCCGGCTCGCGCGACTCCGTGGTTAATTCCTGCAGATGTATTCCGAGGAGTACGACATCCTGAGCGCTTCCCTGTATCGGCCCGTGACGGTCGGATCCGCGGTTCTGCCCGGCAACCTCTTCCTGGCCCCCGTGGCGGGGTACTCCGACGCCGCCTTCCGGTCGGTCTGCGCCGAGAACGGCTGCGATCTGGCCTACACCGAGATGGTCAGCTCGGAAGCCTTGATCCGGGGGCACCGGGCCACAAGGACCCTGCTCCAACGGGGCGAATCCGAGAAACTCTACGCCGTCCAGATCTTCGGATCGGACCCTCGCTCCATGGCCCGGGCCGCGGAGCTCCTTGAACCGTACCGCCCCGCCCTTGTGGACATCAACTGCGGATGCCCGGTGCCCAAGATCGTCCGGGCGGGGGCGGGGTCCGCCCTGCTCCGCGATCCCGCCCTTCTTGGCGAGATCGTCCGGGCAGTCCGGGAATCCGCGCCGGCGCCGGTGACGGTCAAGATCCGTCTGGGATGGGACGAGGGGAGCGTGAACTATCTTGAAACCGCGGCGGCCGCAGTGGAGGCCGGGGCTTCGGCGGTGACCTTGCACGCCCGAACCCGGGCCCAAGGCTACTCGGGTACGGCGGACTGGCCCGCGCTGGCCCGGCTCAAGGCCTCCGTGCGGGTTCCGGTATTCGGCAGCGGGGACGTGTTCCGGCCCCGGGACGCCCGGCGCATGATCGAAGAAACCGGGGTGGACGGGGTCATGATCGCCCGGGGAGCCATGGGGAAGCCTTTCATCTTCCGACAGGCCCGGGCCGTACTGGAAGGCCGGGAGCCCGGGGACCCGACCCCCGGCGAGAGGGCCGCAGTCGCTCGCCGTCACCTGGCCTTGGCCGTAGGGTACCTCGGGGAGCGGACCGCCTGCGTGGAGTTCCGCAAGCAGATGTGCGCCTACACCAAGGGCGTCCGGGGCGGCGCGGAACTGCGGGCCGCGGCGGTCAAGTGTTCCAACCAGGAGGAGTACGAGGGCGTCTTCCGACTCTGGGATTCCCTGTCCTAGCGGTCTGTCGGGCCTCCGTTCCCGAAGGCCGGACAACGCCTTCAAGAGTCAAGAACCGGCGGTCTGCCGCTTCCACTGATCCATACGCCTGCGCAGGTCCGTTTTCGGATCGAAGTCGGGGGGGACGTTTCCGGCCGCGTTGATGAGGAACGGTTTAAGGACCCGTCCGGCAAGGTCGATCCAGTCCGGGGGGAGGGCCGGGGGAGCCTCGATGTACTCCGGAGGCGGAAGGTGGCCGAGGAGAGAAGGGTAGAATCCCGGCAGGACTTTTTCGTTTACCGATCGTATCGAGGAAAATCCACCGGCTATGCCGAAGATCGTCTCGCTGGTGCGCAGGGCCCGGGTCTTCTCCAGGAGGTACCGTTGGGTCTCCTCCCGGAAGAACCATTTCAGGAAGGATTCCGCGGCGGCCCGTCCCTTTCCGCGTCTCAGGATGCCCGCGTACACGGCTTCCTCCAGGACGGGGATCGCGGTGCCCCGGGCGATCCACCGGTAATCCAGGGCGGCCCTGCGTTCCTCGGAGAGGAGGAAGAACTGGGACGAGTCCATGTACGCGAAGGCGATGCGGCCCTCCTGGACCGAGAGATTGCGGGGCAGGTAGAGGTACTTGAATTGGAAGTCGTCCTCGTCCGCGGCGGAGCGGTTAACCTCCGAGGACCAGGCCCTCACTTGCTCCAGGGCCGTGGTCAGTCCCTCGTCGTTCCAGGAGAGGGGAGAGCCCTCCCGGAAGGCGGCTCCGGACATGCGGGCGAAGAGGAGGAGGAAGTCCGGGTCCCAGCGAGGGGAAAAGCCCATTCGGGAGAACGCGGATCCCGAGATCTTGTTCCGGGCGGCGGCTTCGGCGCGCATCTCGTCCAGGGAGATGACGAAGTTGTCCTTGGCGGGAGAGGAGTCTCCACGTTTCCACGCCGCCAAGGGCATGTTGAAGGAAACGGGCAGAAGGAGCTGGCGCCCGTCGAACTCCCCGCGCTGGAGCAGACCCTGGTAAACGCCGGAGGGGTTCACGATAAGCTCCCGGAATAGGTAGTCCAGGTTCACGAAGAGGGAACGCGCCTGGTCGTTGACCAGGAACCGGCCGACCGCCAGGGCGGGCGGGGCGTCGGTCTCCCGGGCCAGGGCCTTAGGCACGTTCTGACGGAACCGGAGCTCCAGGCGGTACCGGTCCTGGGAGGCGTTGAAGGTGTCCACATAGAAGGCGAACTCCGGGGAATCGGTCATGATCACCGCGGAGGTGGGTTCCCGGGAACAGGACGCGAGGGCCAGGATCGCGGCCGCGGCCAGAGGGGCTAGACGGGTCATGGGTACACGGTACCGGAAAGGAGCCGTCCGTTCAAGCCGAGCCGGGTCTGTCCTTTACCGGCTGACGGCCGCGCCGGAGACGAGAGGAGGGCGGACAGGGTAGAATGGGTCATGCCGATCCCCTCGGGACTGCCGTATCACGGACGCTGGAACC
>JAAYUR010000490.1 GCA_012517645.1 Treponema sp. | reverse complement strand
CCGACGATCGTGCTCAAACGGGGCAAGGCCGGGGTGTCGGTCGCCGCGGGGGGGCGGGATTTTTCCGTCCCCGCCTTCGAGGTCCCGGTCGTGGACACCGTGGGCGCCGGGGACAGCTTCGACTCGGGCTTCCTAACCGCGATCCTGGAGGGCGCCGAGCCTCCCGAGGCGGCGCGCTTCGGCGCGGCGGCGGCGGCCCTGACCTGCACGGGCCGCGGTCCCTTGGAGCGGATGCCCCGGCGGGCGGAGGTGGATTCCTTCCTGCGCGGACGCGCCGCCTCCTCTTGAACCAAGGCGTAGCGACAAGCTACGTAGGACGTACGGTTTCCTTGCAGTCCCTCGGGAAATGCATAGACTTACCAGTATGCCGGATAGATACGTGCTGTGCGTGGACGACGAGGCCATCATCACCGAGAGCCTCAAGCGGGAGCTGCGGAACGAGCTTCCGCACCTCAAGGTCGAGGCGGCCTATTCCGGAGATGCGGCGCTGAAGCTCCTGGAGGAAATACGCCGGGACGGCGGCGAGCCCGCGGTCCTGGTGACCGACGAGCGGATGCCGGGCATGAAGGGGCACATGCTGCTCCGGGAAGTCCGAAAGACCTACCCGAGGATCTACGGCATTCTGCTCACCGGGTATTCCGACATCGACGCCATAGCCCAGGCGGTCAACGAGGCGGGACTGTTCCGCTACATCCACAAACCCTGGGAGCGCCGGGACCTGGTGATGGCGGTGCGCAGGGCCGCGGAGCTCTACGACCGGGAAGCGGAGCTGGAAACGCTCCGCCGGAAGGTGGAGGAGCTCAACGCCGCCCTCATCGCGGCCCTGGAAAACCAGGCCCGGGACTGGGACCCCGACTCCTTCTGCCACGTCCAGCGGGTGGCCTGTTATGCCGCCCTCCTGGGCCGCAGGCTCGGAATGGCGGAGGCGGAGGTCCGGAAGCTCTACACCTACGCCCCCCTGCACGACATAGGCAAGGCGGGCATCCCCCACGAGATCCTGGACAAGCCGGGCAGCCTCACCCCCGAGGAATTCGAGATCGTGAAGCGGCATGTCGAGATCGGCACGAACCTCCTTTCGTCCATCGACGTGGAGGAATTCGCCAAGGACCTGATCCTGTACCACCACGAACGCTGGGACGGGAAGGGATACCTGGCCCGGATGGCGGGGGATTCAATCCCCATATCCGCCCGGATCACGGCCCTGGCGGACAGCCTGGACGCCATGCTCACCAAACGGCCCTACAAGGAGGCTCTTCCCTTCGACGAAGTCGCCCGGGAGATCGAGGCGGATTCCGGCAAGCGCTTCGACCCCGCGGTGGTCGAGGCCTTCCGGGCCGACAGGGAATCCTTCCGGGAGATTTCCGCGGGCGCGACCTCCCGGTACTGCCGTTCCTTCCGGGATCCCGAATAGGACCGGGCCTTGCGGATCGGCCGATGAGGCTTCCCATGACTCCGGACCTCCCGGCCCGGGACCCGCACCGGACGGCTCCTCGAGGCTTCCGGAAACACCCGAAGCGGTCTTCTCCCGCGGTATGGGCCCTGGCGGCCGCCCTGGCTTTCGGTCAGGCGGCACCGGGGCTCCGGGCGCAGGACCTGCAGGCCGGATCCGACACGGTATCCGCGGACTTCGAAGCGGAGCGTATGCTTTCAAGCATCCTCCGAAGCGCCCCCGGCGGGATCGGGGTGGTCGTGGACCGGGTCATCGTCCAGGTCAACGAATACATCCTTCAGTTGACCGGGTATTCCCGGGAAGAGTTGATCGGCAGGAGCGCCCGCGTCTTCTACCCCGCCGACGAGGACTACGAGTACGTGGGCCGGGAGAAATACCGGCAGATCTCGGAGACGGGAACCGGGACCGTCGAGACCCGTTGGATCACCAAGGACGGAAGGCTCCTCGACGTCATCCTGTCGTCCACGCCCCTGGATGCCTCCGACCTGGGGGCGGGTGTGGTCTTCACCGTGACGGATGTCACGGAGAAGAACAGTACCGCCCGGGCCCTCCGCAGCCGGAACCGGGATTTCCTCATAGGAATGACGATCTTCCTGATCCTACAGCTGATCCTGATCGCCGCCCTGGCGCGGACCTCCGCGGTGCGTCATAGGACCGCGGAGGAGCTCCGGGCGAAAACCGAGGAACTGGACCGGTATTTCTCCTCAAGTCTGGATCTCATGTGCATAGCGGACACCTCGGGCCGCTTCATCCGGTTGAACCCGGAGTGGGAGAAGGTCCTGGGGTATCCGATCCCGGAGCTCGAGGGCAGGAAATTCCTGGACCTCGTGCACCCTGAGGACCTTCCGGGAACCCTGGACGCCATATCCAGGCTGGACGCCCAGGAAGCGGTCCTGAACTTCACGAACCGCTATCTCTGCAGGGACGGGACGTACCGGTGGATCGAGCGGAGGAGCCGGCCCGTGGGCTCCACCATCTACGCCGCCGCCCGGGATATCACGGACCGCATGGACACGGAAGCCCGGCTT
>JAAYUR010000052.1 GCA_012517645.1 Treponema sp. | reverse complement strand
GACGCACGGGTCTCCGGGACTTCCTGGAAGGGGTCGTCGTGCGGAACCCCCTTCCCGAGCCCTCGCCACAGCGGACCGGTCTCCTGCGCCGGGTCTTGGGCAGGTTCGGGCGGGGTAAACCGGAAACGTCCGGCCGTTGAGGCTTCCGGATCGATACATCCTTCATCGAGGTGAACCACCATGTGCGGAATCGTGTCCCTGTGCTACGAGGACGAAGAGGCGGGAATGGGAATCGAGGCGGCCGCCCTGCTCAAGCGGCTGGAATACCGGGGCTACGACTCCACCGGGGCATCCTTCATCGACGCGGCACGGAAGATCGTACTGGTCAAGAGCGTAGGGGCCCCCTCCCGGGTCTGCCGGGAGCTCGGGATCGACAAGTTCCCGGGCCAGCGCTTCATCGGCCAGGTACGCTGGGCCACCTACGGCGCCGTTACGGACGCCAACAGCCAGCCCCACCACGTGCGCTGCAAGGTGGAGATGGTGGGGGCCCACAACGGCAACATCTCCAACACCGACAGCCTCAAGGCGGAGCTGACCGCCCAGGGCCACCGGGTGGTTTCGGAGAACGACGGGGAGATCGTGGTCCACCTGGTGGAGGACGCCTGGGCGGAAAACCGCCGGAACCCGGGCCCCGCCCTGGCGGCCCAGAAACGGGCCCTTTCGGCCTGCGGCCTGTCCGACGTGCCCGACGAGGTCCTCCTCATGGTGGACGCGGTCCGCCGGGCCGAGTCCCGGACCGAGGGCTCCTACGCAGCCGCCGTCTCGGACCCGACGGTGCCCGGGGTCTTCGCGATAAAGTCCGGATCCTCCCTCTACGCCGGCATCGGGACCGACGAGCGGGGGAGCTTCGTCGTCGTGTCCAGCGACCTCACCAGCGTCCTCTCCAAGACGCGTACCCTGATTCCCCTGGCCGAGGGGGAGGGCCTCTGGTTCACCCACGACCGGTACCTCGTGTTTTCCCTCTCCGGGGAGCCGGTCTATTCCCGGCCCCGGCCCAAGCGGTCCAAGCTGAACGTCCAGGACACCGCCCTGGATCCCCGGTATTCCTATTACATGGAGCAGGAGATCTCCTCCAGCCCCGCCAACATCGAGGAGATCCTGCGGTACTACTTCCGGGATCCCGGGGCGGCGGCCCTGGAGGCGGGCCTGGAGGACAAGCGGCTGATCGCCAAGGAGTGCCTGGACCGCCTGCTTTCCCTGACCGAGGAGCTGGACGAGGAGGCCCTGCGGTCCGGGGCCGAGGCGGTCTTCTCGGATCCCGCCTGGAGGGAGGTCAGCTCCCGGGTCAAGGACCACGCCCCCCGCCCGGAGTCCGGGTACCGGGGGGACGAGAAGGCCTTCCTGGGCGAGCTCGCGAAGCTCCTCCCCGGCCGCCTTTCGGACCTGGCCCTGGCGGACGCTACCCTGGTCTGGCGAAAGCGCCGGGCCGTGGTGCGCCGTGTCGGGGAGCTCTCCCAGGCCGTCCGGGAAACCGGAAAGGCGGGGGGCCGGGTCTATCTGGTCGCCTCGGGCACCTCCTACCACGCCGCCTTGACGGCGGCCTACTTCTTCGACCATCTTGCGGGACTACCCGTCTATCCCTGCAATCCCGGGATGTTCCGCTCCCTCTACCTGGACACCCTGGAGGACCGGGACCTCCTCCTGGCCATCACCCAGTCCGGAGAGACCAAGGACCTGGTGGACATCCTCCAGGACGCCCGGGAGAAGGCTCCGGGAATCCGCCGGGTGAGCCTGGTGAACAACGAAAACAGCCGCATCCCCCAGGAGCTCTCGGATTTCTACCTACCCCTGCTCTGCGGCCCCGAGATCGCCGTGGCGGCCACCAAGAGCTTCCTGAACCAGATAGTCATCCTCTACCTCCTGGCCGCCGGATTCCGCCTGCCCGAGGCCGAGGTCCGCAGGAGGGTCGGCCGCGTCCGGGGCCTCCTGGAGGACACCCTGCGGTTGACCCTGCCCGGGGTGGAGGCCGCGGCGGAGCGCCTCTTCCGGGAGCCCTCGATGCACATCCTGGGCACCGGCCTCATCGGCCTGGCCCGGGAAGGGGCCCTCAAGATCCGGGAAGTAGTGCTAAATCACAGCGAAGGCTACGACGCGGCGGAGTTCAAGCACGGCCCCAACACCATCCTGGGCAAGAACACGGTGTTCGGCCTGGAGTCCTTGGAGGCGGTGCTCTCGGCGTACGCCGATGTCCTCCGGAACTCTCCGGAGGCCGAGCGGGACGCCCTTCTGGCCGCCGCCCCCTCGGAGGTCCTGGCGAAGGATCCCCGGATCCTGGAGGCCGGGTTCGGGAACTACCCCCTGGTCTTCGTCTGTCCCCCGGACGAGAGGGACATCCGGATCACCATCAGCCAGATCCACACCCACAAGATCCGCGGTGCGGACATCCTCCTGGTGGCGGAGAAGCGTCCCGAGCTGGCCCTGGCCGTGGAAGGCAAGCCCGCG
>JAAYUR010000186.1 GCA_012517645.1 Treponema sp. | reverse complement strand
CTTCCGTCCAATTGCCCGCGCAGGGGCTGGTGTCCCGGGGATAGCTGTCCGGATCGCTCGTGCGCACCTGTCCCGCCGTGATGGCGCCGACGTGCTGACCTTCCACGATCAGCGGGATTTCGATGTTGACCAGGCCCGCGTGGCAGATGTAGATGCTGGGCTGGTTGCTGTCCATAGCCAACGATATGGCCTGCCGGTTGGTCAGGGCGCAGGACTTGGCCCCGATCTCCCTGTTGTTTATGGCGGTGCAGAACCGGGTAAAATTGCCGCCAGGCCCGATGTGGTTCCCCTCGGTATCTATGAACACAACGCCGAATCCGGTAGCGTACGCGAAGGCGTCCTGGATCTCCTCCTGGAACTCCTCCGTCACGATGTCCCTTAGGTTGATGGCCATGTCAGAGCTCCTCCCTGCGATAGGATCCGGGATTGTGCCCCGTGACGGACTCGAATGTCCGGTAAAAGTGGGAGATGCTTCGATACCCGCATTGATGGGATATCTCCTTGATGGTCAAATCCGAGTTCGAAAGGAGATCCCGCGCAAGGGCGGCGCGCTTCTGATGGACATACCGAGCCAGTGTCATACCGGTACCGGAGTGGAACAGCCTGGACGCGTATCCCTGGGACAGGAACACGAGATTCGCCAGATCCTCCAGATGGATATCCTTATGGAAATTCGCGTCCACATAGGCCGTCATGCTGTGGAGAATTTGATCCCGCGTCCGCCCCGTATGTAAAAGGCCTTCCAGGAGAAGGATCAGCCTCGAGAGGTATTCGGAGACGGCGCCCCTCATGTCGCCGTCGGTTCCCGTGTCTCCCAGGGTCTGCAGGGCGGCCCCGCTGTCCAGGAGCCGGAGCAGTTCCCCGGGGACGCCCCCGGTCTGCAGGGTCCTGTCCACGGAAAAGACCAGGTTGATCGCGAAGAGACGGAATACCGGATCGTCGCTCCTTTCGGCGAGCTCCGATTCCAGCCTTCTCGCGGCCGCGGTCACCGCTCCGAGATCCTTCCGGGCCATGCCCTGCAGGAGCGCCTCCAGGGTCGCGTGAGGGAATGCCGCGTCCCGCCGGGTCTCCCCGGCGAGGCCGCGGACCTCGGGGCTCCGATTCCGCGTTTCCGTGCAGGGGCGCGTCAGGGACTCCAGGGTTGCCATGATATCGCGCTCCGTCGAAGGCTTCACCAGGTATGCGTCCAGCCGATACTCGAGCGCCTTCTGGGCGAATTGGAATTCCGCGTACGCGCTGTTCAGCACCACGATGATGTCCGGGTTCATGGATTTCAGCCGTCGTCCGGCCTCGAGGCCGTTCACCTCAGGCATGTTGATGTCCAGTATAGCTATATCCGGCTTTTGAAGAACCGCCTGATCCAACGCCTGCCGTCCGTTGGCGGCCTCGGCGACGACGCGGTAGGATCCGGAGTATTGATCCAGGATCCTCCTCAGGAAGATGCGTTCGAGTCGTTCGTCGTCTGCGAGCAGCACGTTCATCATCCCTACTGCCTCCACGGGTGCCGGGAAAGGCAATTGTACCATCCTGTTCTTCGAATTGCATTGCCCGAATCCGTCCTCGGATTGCCCGAATCCGCATCGGAACACGGCCGGCCCATAGGATTCACGGATTTCGCGCATTGCCGGATTCTCCGGAGGACCTACAATGACCTATCGAACAAGGCATCCGGCGGCGGCCCCGGGCCGCGTCCGGTGTCGAAGGAGGCGCCGCTTGAGGGTGAACGACAGGCACGTTTCTTTCTACTATGAAACCGACGACGACGTCGAAAGGATCTCCATCCTACCCGAGCGTACGGCCCTGCTCGTGGTGGACATGCAGCATGTGTTCATCTCCCGGCAGGCCGTGAACCCGGACGACATCCGGCAGAGGCGCGAACGCGAACGCTGGGAACCCTTCTATCGGAAGATCGACTCCGTCGTGATTCCCAACAACGCGAGACTGCTAAAGGCCTTCCGCGCCCGGGGAATGGAAGTGTGCTTCGCGATGATCCAATGCAGAAAAAAGGACGGACGCGACAGGTCCCTGGACCAGAAGGCGACGGGATACAACCAGCTTCTCCTGCCGCCCGGAGATCCGAGGGCGGATATCGTGCCGGCCCTGGCACCGGTCGAGGACGAGATCGTCGTGACCAAGACGACGGATTCGGCCGTCACGGGGACAACCTTACGGTTGATGCTGCATAACATGGACATCGACACCGTCGTGGTCACCGGAGTCCTGACCGACCAGTGCGTCTCCGGGACCGTTCGCAGCCTCGCGGACGAAAGCTTCAAAGTCTGGCTGATCGATGACGCGTGTATGGCCGCGACGGAGGAGATACAGGCCCATGAATTGGCCGTGCTGAACAACATCTACTGCCATGTCATCACGACCGACGAGCTGCTGGACGCGCTCGGATACGCAAAGTAGGAGGTAGCCATGTCCGGTTCAAGTTTGAAGAGGAACCTGTCCTTCATGAGCATGATAGCCATCGCATCCGGCGCGGTGATAGGCGGATGGCTGGCGGAAGCCCCGTACTGGTTCTCCGTGACCGGCGCGGGCGCCGCGCTCGTGTTCCCGATCCTGGCCGTTCTGCTGATCCCCGTCGGTCTTGCCTTTTCGGAGCTGACGGCCATGCTGCCTTACTCGTCCGCCGTGGACGTCTGGACGACGAACGCCCTGGGCCACAAGGCGGGTTGGGCCACCCAGTGGATGATGTTCCTGGTCCAGGTCGTCGAACCGCCGATGATGGCCTTCATCTTCCTGACGGCCTTCAGGCACTTCGTCCCCCTGGACCCCTCGATGGACATTCCGGTGGCCATCGGCATCGTCGTGGTCTGGTACGTGCTGAGCAACTTCGATATAAAGCTCACCGGGAATCTGGCGAACGTTTTCTTCTTCTCCATGATCGGGATCTCGCTCATCGTCGCGTTTTCATTCTTCACAAGCGGATCCTGGAAGTTGTCGAACATAACAGGGCACGGCGGATTCTTCCCGATGGGGTTCCAAGGCATCTTCATGGCCATGGCGGTGTTCGCCCTGAAATTCATCGGGTTCGAGATGACCCCCACGATGATCGAGGAAACGAATTTTCCGGCCAAGCGCATGAACCGGATCATCCTGTCCGCCCTGTTCGTTCCCGCGCTGCTGTATTTTATCGTCGTCCTGGCCATGGCGGGACTGGCGCCCCACGGGGAGATAGCGGGCATGAAGATGCCCGAGCCGGAATTGATCGCGAAACTCGGCCTCCCCGGTATCCTGGCGATCCTCGCGATCATCGCCGGTATCCTTCACGCCTTCACCACCCTGATGGGATTCTGGGTGGCCTCCGCCCGGGTGCTGTACGGCTCCGCCCAGTTGAACCAGTTGCCGCATTGGTTCATGAAGACCAACCGGTACGGCCAGCCCCATATATCGAATCTCGCCGTCCTCTTCTTCTCGATCTTCTTCTGCCTGTTCACCGGCGACAACTGGGTGGTATACATCTACGCGGTGTCGTGCATCACCGCGGGCATCGTGTACTTCATGTGCTGTCTGGACGCGATGATCCTGCGTCGCAAGCATCCTGAATGGGAACGTCCTTACAGGGCCCCCGGCGGCGACCTGCTGTTCATCGCGGGCATGGCCATATCCGTATGGATCATCATCGGCTCGTCCTTGTCGTTGAACCTCGGAGGGTACGTATCCCTGATCATCTATTGTCTGATAGGAGTAGGGGTCTACCTTTTCATGCAGTCCTATCGGAAAAAGCATCCGGAGCTGGACGTGAACATCTCCTTGACTCCCGCCGACAAGGAACGGTTCCACACGCTGTAATGATCGGGATGCCGGGTGCCCCCCGCCGATCGCGCGCGGGGGCACCCGATTGGGAGCGGTTTGTACGAAAAGCCGGCCGGATTCCTCGGCGCCCCGCTCCCGTCCGCGGTCAAGCGGTAAGCCTTTCCATCAGCCAGGCCATGTTCTCCCCCAGGGCGCGCAGGTTCGCCAGGCCCTCCGCGTCCTGGAGCACCGCGCCCTTCTCGCCGCCGATCCCGATGTTCAGGGCGTTGGAGCCGGCGACCACCATCTGAGAAGCGAGAAAGAAATGGTTGATGGAATCGAAGGCGTGGCAGGCCCCCGCGCGGCGCATGGCCACCACGGCGGCCCCGACCTTCCACCGCAATAGTCCGCCGCCCGCCCGGGTCACGAACCCGGCCCGGTCGATGAGGGCCTTCAGTTCCGGGCTCAGGTCCGCGAAATACGAGGGGGAGCCCAGGATGATCCCGTCGGCCTCGATCATCTTTGCGATCCAGTCGT
>JAAYUR010000361.1 GCA_012517645.1 Treponema sp. | reverse complement strand
CGATCAGGGCTCCCCAGGCCACGGCGATCATGAGGCCCTTGCCGAAGTTGCTCTTCATCGGCTCGGCTCCCTCCTCCCGGAGGATGGCCCGGGCCAGGGGCATGAGCATGGCCGCCACGGCCATGTCGGTGATCCACATGGAGAGCAGGGACCCCGCCACCAGGAAACCCAGGATGATGAGGCGGGTGTCGTTGCCCGTGATCGACAGGATCACGGTGGAAATCCGCTTGCCCAGGCCGCTCTTGGTGATAAAGGCCCCCAGCACCAGGACTCCGATGAAGAACACGACGATGTCGTTCCCGAAACCCGTGGAGATGATCTCCTTGTACTTGCCCACCTTGAGGAAGGTGAGGAGCCCGAGGGACAGAAGGCCGGTGATATGGAAGGGAAGGGCCTCGGTCACCCAGAGGATCAGGCAGAAGGCCAGGACCCCCAGGGCGGACATGGCCGCCTCGCCGCCCTGGACGGAGGCGGGGTACGAGGGCTTGCCCGTGGCGGCGTCCACCGCCTTGGCGATGGTCTGGGCCAGGGAGGCCGGCGGGGGCAGGGCCACCAGGGCCGCGCAGGCCGCGGCGGCCAGGACCAGGAAGAGGGCGTTCCGGATCGTTCGATCCGCGTCGGTCTTCATAGCGTCTCCTTGCCGGCGGCCCTTGAACCGTCGGCTTTCTGTCGTATGTCAGGGCGTCGGAGCGCCCAGGATTTCCCGAAGCACATCACCCACCAGCCGGGGCCGGTCGACCACGGCGGCCCCGGCCCGCCTCAGGGCGGCGGCCTTTCCTTCCACGGTGCCCTTGCCGCCCGTGACGATGGCTCCGGCGTGGCCCATGCGCTTGCCCGCGGGGGCGTTCCGGCCCCCCAGGAAGGCGACCAGGGGTTTCCGGAAGATCCCGGCCTCCATCGCCTCGGCGACCTCCTCCTCCATTGTGCCCCCGAGCTCGCCGATGATGACCACCGCGTCGGTTCCAGGGTCCGCCTGGAAGTCCGGCAGGAACTCGGCGAACCGGGTGCCCGGCACGGAGTCGCCGCCGACGCCCAGGAGGCTGGACACCCCGAAGCCGGCCCGAACGATCATGGCGGCCACCTCGTTGGTCAGGGATCCGGACCGGGTCATGACCCCGATCCGGCCGGGGCGGTAGACCCGCTCGATCCAGTAAGGGAACATCCCCATCATGGCCCGGCCCGGGGAGATGACCCCGGAGGTGTTCCCCCCCACGACCCGGGCCCCGCAGGACCGGGCGGCCGCCCGGATCTCCAGGGCCTCGTGCAGGGGGATCCCGTCGGCTATGGTGACCACCTTGCGGATCCCCGCGTCCAGGGCCTCCAGGACGGCGTCCTTGGTGAAGCGGGGCGGAACGAAGAGCATGGCCGCGTCCGCGGGATGCTCCGCCACGGCCCGTCGCACGGTATGGTAGACGGGGACGCCCTCCACGGACTGTCCCTCCTTGCCCGGGGTGACCCCGGCGACGACGGTGGTCCCCAGGTCCCGCATGTGCTTGGTCCAGAAGGTCCCCTCCCCGCCCGTGATCCCCTGGACCAGGACGCGGTCGGACCGGTCGATGAACACGCTCACTTCGAACCTCCCGCCCGGGGCGCCGCTCCGGGGGCGCGCGCCGCGGCCGCCAGGGCCACGGCCCTGCGCACGGCCTCCTCGGTGTCGAACAGGGGAGAAAGGCCCAGGCCCCGCAGGATCTCCACGGCCTTCTCCTCCCCGGTGCCCCGGATGCAGGCCACGATGGGACACTTCGGCGCCAGGCGCTTCACCGCGTCCGCGATCCCCTCGGCCATGACGT
>JAAYUR010000116.1 GCA_012517645.1 Treponema sp. | reverse complement strand
GGCGACTCCGGCTCCGGCTCCCGCTCCGCCTCCGCACCCGGCAAGCGCCAGGGCCGCCGCGGTAACGATGGCGAGGGTGATCAACACTTTCCTGCTCATCTCAACTCCTCCTTGTGGAATTAGAGAAACATGCGTGTATTATGGATCATAAAAAACAGGAAGTAAAGCGGGAAGCTGTACCGCGGGTGCCGGAGGAGGATATATCTATTGTTACTATTTAAAGATACAGAGCTTTACCCGGGCCGCGGCGAGTAGGACTTGGCAGTGTCACGAAGCTTGTGGTGACAGAATCCCTTCGTCAACGGTCCCTATCCAGAGAAGGCAACGAACCGACGGAACAGCTTTCCGGTGCGAGCACCACAGGCTTCGTACCACGATAGGCCGCCGGCGTCCGGGTCCGGCCCGCTTCGTCCGAATCAATACTTGAATTCGCTCTCCCCGATGAACTCCCGCAGGATCGAATTCCCCGGCACGAACTGTGCGGGTATCGGGGAGAAATTCGCCAGGAACGCAAGCAGGCGGCCCGCCTCCGCGTACTCGGGTTCGATGGGTTTTACGGATCTGAGCACGGGTTCCGCGTAGATCTTGAGGACCCCCAGCTCGTAGTCCAGGGCCGAGTTGAAGGCCGCGTCCGCGGAGTTCTGGAAGGGGAAGATGTGCCGGCGCTCCCCCCGCTGGACGGATCCCCACATCTTGAGGGTGTCCAGGGCGGTCTTGCCCCGGAACTGCCAGTCCCGGACGATCCGCCTGAGAAGGCGGTTGTCGGTGGTGGAGATCCGGTTGTGGTCGTCCAGATTGAGCTGGGTCAGGGCGGAGACGTACACCTTGAACTTCTGATCCTTGGGGATCCGGGGGGTCAGCTTGTCGTTGAGGCCGTGGATGCCCTCCATGACGACGATCTCCCGGCCCGTCGACAGGCGGAGTTTCTTGCCCGAGGGGCGGCGGGTTCCGGTCTTGAAGTCGAAGGCGGGCAGCTCGATCTCGTTTCCCCGGAACAGCTCGACCAGCTGTTCGTTCAGGTATTCCACGTCCAGGGCTTCCAGGCACTCGAAGTCGTAATCCCCGTTCTCGTCCCGGGGGGTGTGTTCCCGGTCCACGAAGTAGTCGTCCAGGGCGATGACCACGGGCTCGAAGCCCATGACCTTGAGCTGGATGGCCAGTTTCTTGGACGTCGTGGTTTTCCCGGAGCTGGAGGGGCCCGCGATCAGGAGGGCCTTGACCGTGCCGGCCCGGGCGGCCACCTGGTCCGCCAGCTCCGCCATCTTCTTGTTCTGGAGGGCCTCCGCAACCTGGATGTATTCCTTGATTTTCTTCGGCGAGTTGATGCTGTTCAGGGCTCCGACCGAGGACACCCCGAGTATCTTGGCCCGCTCCCGGTATTCCTTGGCGATTCGGTAGAGCACGGGGTCGTCCACGAAGGGGGGGACCTTGTCGTCCTCTTTATGGGGGTACCGCAGGAGGAATCCGTCGTGATAGGGGGCCAGCTCGAAGACCTTCAGGACTCCGGTGGAGGGAACCAGGGGGGTCACATGGAGGTCCCGGAATCCGGCGCATTCGTTCAGGGCTATCCGGGGATCGTTCATGTGCTCCAGGAGAAGGAGTGTGTCCGACTGGCCCTGGGACCGGAAATACTCAAGGGCGCCCGAGTAGGACATCCATTCCCGGCGGATAGGTATGTCCCGGGCGACCAGCTCCCGCATGCGCTGTTCCAAGGCCTTCAGGTCCCGGGGGTCGTCGGGCTGTTCGTCGTCGAAGAAATGGAAGAACCCCGTTCCGATGGCCATGCCCGCCACCAGCCGGCGCTTCGGGAAGAGCTCCCGGGAAGCCATGGCGAGTAGGAAGCAGAGGGACCGCCGGTAGGTGGCCGCCCCCAGGTTGGTGTCCACGGTGACCGGGGCCAGGGTGCAGTCGGTGGTCAAGAAGTAATCCAGGGGACAGAGCTCGTTGTTGATCAGGACCGCGGCCATGGGCCGGGGGAGGGTCCCCAAAGGTTCCAGGGCCTCGGCGGCTTTTATTAGGAAGGGATAGGTTCGGACCGTGCCGTCGGGGTAGGTGACGCGAATCTCTTTCATTTTAAGATACACCTACTTTGTCAGCGTATCCATCCGAGCCGGGACGGGGGCCAGAGGCGGAAGACCGCGTGCCCCTCGATGAACTTGAGCTTGACCGCGAAGGGTTCCAGGATCGATACGTACCGGATCGACGCGGAGTCCGCGGGATCCAGAATCCGGGTTCCCGGGGTCTCCCGGAACCGGAAGTCCAGGGAGTTGTAGCGGTTGTCCCCCATGGCGAAGTATTCGTCCGTCCCGAGGAAGGCGTCCCCCGGGGGGAACTCGGGGAAGTTTCGGTTATCGTAGAAGCCCTGGAGGTAGAGGTAAAGTTCCCGGGCTTCCGTGACCAGGCGGCCGCGATCGGCGTCCCGGGCTGCGGCCTCCAGGGGTACCCCCGCCGCCAGGAGGCCGAGGACCCGTTCCATCCGGGCCAGGAGGTTGGCCTTGACCAGGAGGTTCAGGACTCGGGACCCGCGGTCGTAGGCGTTGAGAACCGGGGCGGCCCCTGCCGCGGCAGCGCCCGAGGCGTAGGCCCGGAGGGAGGCGCGGACCGCCGGGGACGCGGCGGCCGCCAGGGACAGGGACAGGTCGTCCGCCGAGGCTCCGGCCTCTACGAAGGGATTGAGGCCGCCGGCCGCGGCGTCGACCGCCTCGTCGCGGCGGGTACGGAGGGCCGGGTCCGTCCGGGACATGTCCGGCCCCGAGGCCGCCTCCCGCCCGGATGCCGCAAGGGCGTCCAGGGAGCCCTCGATCCGGTCCAGGGAGGATCGGATCGCCGCGCCGAGGTCCCCGGGCGCGGTTCCGTTCTTCCGGGCGTCCCAGCGGGAAAGGAGGGAACGGGTCTGTGCGTCCAGAGGCAGGTGCTGGATCTTTCGGCGCAGATCCCCGTCCAGCTTCCAGAGATCCACCGCCGCCCAGGGCTCCTCCACTTTGTGGAAGTCCGGCTCTCCCTTCCGCCGGGCGTACAGGACATCGTCCACCATCATGAGTTTTTCGCCCGGCACTCCCGTGATCCGCTTGACCAGGGGGTCCGCCTTGGGGCTCCCGTCGGGCAGGGTGGAATCCAGGTGGACCGCCGTCAGGGTCACCATGTAGACGAACTGGGAAACGTGTTTTTTGAGGTCAACCCGGTGGTTTTCCGGGTACCGGGGGTTGGCGATCGTGACCACATCCCCCCGGCGCGGCAGGCGGAGGAAGGGAAGGCGCCACTCGGTCAGGGGTATCCGGGGCCCCGAACTCAGCTTGACGGTGAAAGGCCGGTCCCGGACCAGGAAGGCGGGCACCATGGACTCCGAGGGAACCTCGTAGAGCTGGAACACGAAGATGTTGATCACCAGCACCGCTATGGCGGCCCAGGCGATGGCGTCCACCCAGTCCAGCACGATCGCGACCAGTCCCCGGGGCTTGCGTTCCCGGGCGCGGCGTTTCCGGAGGGCCCGGTCCGCGGCTTCCTCGGGGCCGATCACGCCCGCGGCCGCCAGGGCGGAGGGCCGGCCGATGAGGTGGAAGGTGATCCCCGCGGCCGCGACCGCGGCGAGGGTGAGGGCGAACAGGAATGCCACCCGACCCTTGCCGATCAGGTCCGCATTGCTCCACTCGATCCGCGGGAGGGCGTGGGAGAAATAGTAGACAGGAATGGAGTAACCGGTGAATTTCTTCCAGGCCGGCAGGAGCCGGAGCCGGCCCTTGCGGAATATGGAGCGCAGGAAGGCCAGCTCCCCAGCCGCGATGGACAGGGCCAGGACCAGGTAGACGGCGTAGAGGCCGCTCAGGCGGAAAAACCCGGTCAGAGGGACGGATAGGACCAGGACGCTCACATAGACCAGGGCGGCGATGCCCGGGTTTTTCAGCTCAGGTACGAGGACGGGGGATACGGGGTCGGAGTCCGGCTGGGCGGCGCCCGCGGTCTTCCCGGAGGCGGCAGGACCCGGAGCGGGGCGGGATGCGCGTTGTTGGTTCATCTTGGACAGAAGTATCCAAGAGACCGGGGCCTTCCGTCAATGCCGCCCCCTTAAGTCGAGGCAGGGGTGTTCGGAGGATTCCGTCGAAGGCACCCGCGATCAGAGAGCCGAATAGACCGCGTAGGGCCGTCCGTCCTCGGTCCTGCCGATCTCCCGGATCCGGCGCGATCCTTCCACGGTCGCTTCCTCGGTCCTCTCCATCTCCTCGAAGGCGATCTTGTCCTCCTCCGGCGCTTCCGAGCGGAGGATTCGAAGCCGGAGATCCTCGTTCGCCGCGTCCGTGGCGGAGTAGACCTCCTCTTCTCCATGCGCGTCCAGAAGGGACAGGATCCTCCACGTTCCGATGCTGTCCATGGCTCCTCCTTTCCCGCCCGAGGGTCGGGAAGCCGGAACATCGAAGGGCGAAGGAACCCGTCCCCCGCGGGCGAGAATGTTTCTATAGATAAAACCACGGCGGCCGCCCCCGGTAACACCGAGGGAAGGACGCTTCCCTTGACCCCGGAGGTCCCGGGGTCTAGACTGGCCGCCAGCGTGATACCCACTCTCTTTCTTCGAGGTCTGACCGAACCCGGGGCCGATCGGCCCGCGGTCCTGGAAGCCTTCCTGCGGGATCAGGGAGTAGACCCGATCCGGATTCCCCTGGGCGGGAGCCTCCATCTGGCCGTGAAATACCCGGATTCATCCTACAGCGTCCGCAACCGAACCAAGCTTCTGGTGGCGCACCATGACCGCAGGCCCGGGTCCGCCGGGGCCTTGGACAACGGAGCCGCCTGTCTCCAGTTAGCGGGTCTTGCGGGGCGCCTGGCCCGTCGGGAGGAGCCCCACGACACGGTGATCCTGTTCACGGATTCCGAGGAGGCCTCCGGAGCGGGGGCCCAGGGATCCTTCTCGGTCGCCCGCGCCCTGGCCGGCCGGATCGGCGCCCTGGCCGGCCGGATCGGCGCCCTGGCCGGCCGGGCCGAGGACCCGCCCGCGGTCTTCGTCTTCGACGTGACGGGGCGGGGAACCGTCCCGATCCTTTCCAGCACCGCCCGCGACCTTCTGGCTTCCCGGGGGCTGGATGAGGGAAACCTGGCGGGCAGGATCGGCGACCTGTCCACCTGGGCGGCCCGAGCCGTCCGCAGGGCGTCGGGCACGGCACCCCTGCGCCTTCCGGTGCCCTGGTCCGACGAGCTCGGCTTCGCCCTGGGCGGGATCCCGGCGGTCACCTTGACCCTTCTTCCCCGGGCCGAGGCGGAGGTTTTCCACGCTTCCGCGTCCCGGAGCCGTTCCGGAGGCGCGGATGCTCCGCCGGGGTCGTTTCCGAGGTCTATGCCCGCCACCTGGGCCCTCCTGCACGGACCGGGGGACCGCCCCGAGGTCCTGGAGGCCGAGTCCTTCGACCTTATGGCCCGGATCCTGGACGCCTTCGGGGACTTGAGGATACCGAGGGTGAGGAGAATTCGGTGAATAGGTGAGCCGATTTCAAAAGTCGGTCATTATTGAAATTGGCTTTGCGATTGATTGCGGTTTCGTTGCAACCGCTACGCCCTGGCTCCTGATCCGCACCTAATCCACTTCGCTCATTCACCCATTCACAGGCTTTCGATCACCTGCCCCAGCACCACGGTGATGTCGTCCTCGAAGACGGGATCCTTCATGAATTGGATGACCCCCGTGATCAGGGCGTCCGCCACGGACTCCAGGTCCGAGTTCCGGCAGCGGATCACCGTCTCCTCGATACCCTGGACGCCGAACATCTCGTCCTTCGCGTTCCGGGCTTCCTGGACTCCGTCGGTGTAGAAGCACAGGAGGTCGCCCCCCGCCAGGGTCTCGGCGCGGTCGTGGTACTCGCAGTCCTCGGACATCCCGATGATGGGGTCCTCGGATCGCAAGCGGGTCACGCTTCCGTCGGAGTGGACGATCAACTGCGGGGGGTGTCCCGCCCCGCAGTAGGTGCAGGCCATGGCCTCGAAGTCGAAGATGCCGTAGAAGGCCGTGACGAAGTGGTCGGTGTTCACGATCTTGGAGAATTCCTCGTTGATCCGCCGGATCACCTCCGCCGGCGAGCTTTCCCGGGGATGCAGGTAGTCGAAGAGGCTTCGTATCATGGCGGTGATGAAGGCCGGGGCTACGCCGTGGCCGGAGACGTCGGCGATCAGGATTCCGACCCGGTCCGTATCCATCGCCGAAAGGGCGAAGAAATCCCCGCCGACCATGGCCAGGGGAATGTAGCGGTGGGTGAAGACCGCGGAGGGAGTGGGGGGATACGACTTGGGCAGGAGGGATTTCTGGAGCTCCACCGCGAGGTTGAGTTCCTTGATCATCTGGCGGTTGCGGGATTCCAGGATTTCCAGGGCCTTCCGGAGCTGGTGGGTCTGGCGCTTGAGTTTGTCGTTGACCGCCTCAAGCTCCTGGGCGTGCTCGGCCAGGGTGCGCTCGTGCAGGTCCTCCAGGGCCCCGTAGATGAGGAGTTCGTTGATCAAAAGATGTTCCCGGGCGCCGGGCACCAGGGCCGGGAAGGGCTCCAGATCCGGAGGCAGGCGCCGTACCCCGAAGGGCCGAGGCTTGCCGTCAACACCCTCCAGGTAGACGATCTCGTTCCAGGAATCCTTGCCGTCGAAAACCCGGACGTAATTGGCCCGGAACAGGCTGTCCAGTTTCCTGCCCACCACCTCTTCCCGGGTACGCCCCAGAAGGGGAACCTCGAGGGGGAGGAAGGCCAGGACGGTTCCATCCTCGGCCAGGGAAAGGAGGTGCTGGCTTGCGGCGGCCATAACGGCGGACATTGCGGAACCGCAGAGTCCGCCGAAGGGCAAGGCTTCCATCGCCGTAATTGTAGAACGCCTCCCGGGTATTTAAAAGGTTTCCGGGAATTTTTCTACTCACCGAAGTGCCCGCCCGGGGGCGGGACCGGTCGATCGGGGCGGGCTGCCGGCCGCGGGCGGCTCCCTGCTGTTCAGGTTTCGCAGTAAAGCAAGGCCGCGGCGCCGCCTGAATCCCCCACCCGCCGGGCCAGGAGCTCGGCGGGAACCGGAGCCCGGGCGCCCGCGCCGGGCCGGTCGTCCCGCGAAGGGCCGCCGATCTGGGAACGGCCGTCTCCGTCCCGGAAAGGGCCGCCTTCGCCCCGCGGCTCCGAGAGGAGCTCCGCCAGGCCGAGCTTGGAAGGACCCCGGAGCAGGAACCAAAGCCTCCGGGTGGAAGCCAGGGCCGGGAACGTCAGGGTCATCCGAGCCCGGGGTTCCGCGGGCGCCCGGCTCGGCACGGCCAGGCGGGCGGATTCCCCCAGCTCGGGACCTCCCGGGAATATTCCCGCGGTGTGGCCGTCCTCGCCGACGCCCAGGAAGGATAGATCGAAGAAGGGTTGTACGAGGGCCGCCAGCCGGGTTTCCATGGAACGGCAGGCCTCCGCCGCCGGACCCTCCGGCCAAAGCATGAAGTCCGGCTCCGGGTCCCAGTCGCGATCCCGAAAGGCCCTCAGGATCAGGTTTCCGTTGCGGTCCGGAGAATCCGGGAGGACGTCCCGTTCATCCCCGAGCCACAGTTCGACCCGAAGCCCTCGGAGGGGAATCCGTGCAAGGGCTCGGTACACGGGCTCCGGGGTCCGTCCCCCGGCCAGACAGAGCCTGAGGACGGCCGAGCCCCGCGCCTCGGCCTCCACGGCGGCTGCCCGGAAGATCCCCCGGGCCGCCTCGACCCACTCTTCCTCGGTCCGGAACCGAAACAGCTCCATGGGGACTACCGAGGCGCGGCCGGGGGCGGGGATCCCGCGGGGTAGAGGATCGGCGGAGGGGCTGCGGGATCGGCCCAGGCTTCCTCCAGACGGTCCACCAAGGACCAGGCGGCTTCGGTCTCGTCCGCCCGGATGAAGAGGGTGGAGTCTCCGGCCAGGGCGTCGTCCAGGAGACGCTCGTAGGCCTCGGGCAGGGAATCCGCCTTTTCCCGGTAGGAGAACCTCAAGGCCCCGCTCTCCACGGCAGCCCGGCCCGGAACCTTGGCGTTGAAGGTCAGCCATAGGCCTTCGTCGGGCTGGATCCGCAGGGTGAGTCCGTTGGCCCCCAGGAAATCCCCGCAGGTCCCCTGGAAGAGGGCCCCCGGTGGTTTACGGAAGAGGATCCGGATCTCGCTTACGCGCCGATCCAGGGCCTTGCCCGTGCGCAGGACGAAGGGGACCCCTGCGAAACGCCAGTTGTCCACCTCCAGGCGAAGGGCCGCGAAGGTTTCGGTCCTGGAATCGGGCCGAACCCGATCCTCCTCCCGATAGCCCCGGAGAGTTCGGCCCGAGGCGTCGGAACCCGGACCGTACTGGCCCCGGACGGAACGTCTCCGAAGTTCCTCCGCCGAATAGGCCGGGATCGATTTCAGGACTTTCACCTTTTCATCCCGGATGGATTCCGGATCGAGCCCCGCGGGGGGCTCCATGGCGGTCAGGCACAATAGCTGGATCAGGTGGTTCTGGAGCATGTCCCGGGCCGCGCCCGCCCCGTCGTAATAGCCCCCCCGGGTCCCGATGCCCTCCTCCTCGAGGACGTCGATCTCCACCCTCTCCACGTAGCGCCGGTTCCAGAGCGGCTCGAACACGGAGTTGGCGAAGCGAAGGTACAGGAGGTTCTGGACCGTCTCCTTACCCAAATAATGGTCGATTCGGAAGATATCCCGCTCGGAAAAGCAGTCTTGAAGCTCGAGGTTCAGGGCCCGGGCGCTGGACCGGTCGCGCCCGAAAGGTTTTTCCACGATCAGGCGTCGATACGGCGCCGGGTCGTCGGGGTGACGGCCCGACGTGCCCAGGCCCGCCGCGGCCAGGCCCCGAGCCGCGGAGCCGAACTGCTCCGGGGAGACCGCCAGATAGAAGAGGGCATCCCTGGGCATGCCGGGGGACTCGAGGGCCTCGGCGATCGACGCGTATAGGGCCGGGGACTCCAGGTCGCCCTCCAGGTAGTCGATCCGCGCGGCCAAGCGGTCCCACGCCGAGGGATCCAATCCCGTCCGGGAATACCTGGCGGCCGCCTCCTTCAGCCCCGAGCGGAACCTCTCCGAGTCCAGGGGGCGGCGTCCCGTACACAGGATCCTGGAATCCGGGTGGAGCCGCTCCGCCCGCAGGAGGTTGTAGAGGGCGGGGATGATCTTCCGGCGGGCCAGGTCCCCGGTTCCGCCGAAGACCACCACCGAAGCCGGCCCGGGGGCCGGGCGTTCCGAGTCCAGGTCGCAGCGTATGCCTAGCGTACTATCATCCGGCACGTAGACCGCCTTTCCGGGAGGGCGGCGGACACGATCGGTCGGCCCGTCCATCCCTGCGTGTATACTCCTTCCTCGCACCGAGCCTGTCAATCCGACGGCGGTCCCCGGAAGGGCGGACTCCGGGGCGTTGCGGCAATCCGATCTTGGTGTATACTTGCCGGACATCCATCCCGCGATCCCCCCTTGGATGCCAGGAGGAACATAATGGCCGTGAACGATATTCCCGCCCGCAAGGATGTCCGCCCCGAGGATCGGTGGAACCTGTCCAAGCTCTTCCCGGACGATGAAGCCTGGGAAAGGGGGCTGCAGGATCTCAAGGCCCGAATACCCCGTATCGCCTCCTACAGAGGCACCCTGGCCAAGTCGCCGGAGAGCCTCCGGTCCGCCCTCGCCTTCTACCGGGACTACGGCATCCTGGAGGAGCGGCTGGGGTACTACGCGGACCTGCGGCAGACCGAGGACGAGGGGGATTCCGAGAACCGCGGTCGGAACGGGCGGTTCATGATGGCCGCCACGGAAGGCCAGGGGCAGTGGAGCTGGCTGGTGCCCGAGATCCAGCGGATCCCGGAGGAATCCCTTTCCCGATGGCTCGAGCGCGAAGACTTCGGGGAGTACAGGGTCTTTCTCCGCAAACTCCTCCGGTTCAAGCCCCACGTACTATCGGAGCCCGAGGAACGCCTCCTGGCCCTGCAGGCCGAGGCGGCCCAAACCGCCCAGGAGACCTTCTCGGTCCTGACCAACGTGGACCTGGATTTCGGGGAGGTGGACACCCCCGATGGTCCCCGCAAGCTCAGCCAGTCCACCTTCGCGTCCCTGCTCCGGCACGGGGATCGGGACGTCCGGCGCCGGGCGTATGAGAAGTTCTACGGGGCCTTCGAGGCTCACAAGACGACCCTGGCCCAGCTCTACGCGGGGTCCTGCAAGCTGGACAAGTACCGGGCCCAGGTGAGGAACTTCCCCTCCGCCCGGGCCGCGGCCCTCTTCCCCGACGACGTTTCCGAGGTGGTCTACGACAACCTCGTGTCCGCGGTCGGGGCGGGCCTCCCCGCCCTGCACAGGTACTACGCCCTGCGCAAGAGGATCCTGGGTGTCCCGGACCTGCGGCACTATGACGTCTACGTTCCCCTGGTTCCCGCGGCCAAGGCCCGGTACACCTACGAGGAGGCTGTGGACGTGGTCTGTTCCGCCCTGTCTCCCCTGGGGGCGGAGTACGTGGACACCCTTCGAAACGGCCTGCTGGGCGGCTGGGTGGACCGCTACGAGAACAAGGGCAAGCGGAGCGGGGCCTTCTCGGCGGGAAGCTTCACGGGGGATCCCTACATCCTATTGAACTATAAGGAGGACGTGCTCCGGGACGTCTTCACCATCGCCCACGAGGGAGGGCACTCGATGCACTCCTACTACTCTTCCCGGAACAACCCCTTCCTCCAGTACGGCTACACGATCTTCGAGGCCGAGGTGGCCAGCACCTTCAACGAGGAGCTCCTCTTCGAATACATGTACCGGAACGCGGACTCCAAAGCCCTCAAGGCCTACCTGGTGAACACCAAGGTGGACGACCTCTTGGCGACTCTGTATCGGCAGACCATGTTCGCGGAGTTCGAACGCCTGTCCCACTCGGCCCTGGAGGGAGGGACCCCCCTGACGGTGGATTTCTTCCGGTCGGAATACCGGAAGCTCCTGGAGAAGTACTTCGGTCCGGAGCTGGTCTTCGAGGAGACCAGCGATCTGGAGGGCCTGCGGATACCCCATTTCTACAACGCCTTCTACGTGTACAAGTACGCCACCGGAGTCTCCGCCGCGTCCGCCCTGGCCCGGCGGGTCCTGGAAGGGGGGGCCGCGGAACGGGAAGCCTACTTCGCCTTCCTCAAGTCCGGGGGATCCCGCTTCCCCATCGAATCCCTCAGGCTGGCGGGGGTGGACATGTCCGCGCCGGGTCCGGTCGAGGCGGCCTGCTCCGAGTTCTCCCGGCTGGTGGACGAGCTGGAAGGACTGCTCGCCTAGCACAGGCCCAGGGCCGCGAGGGCCAGGCTCACGGCCGCCGTGCACGCCGTCTCGGTGCGGAGGATGCGATCCCCCAGGGAGGCGAAGCGGAAGCCCGCGGCTCCCAGGGCGTCCAGCTCCCGGTCCGTCCATCCCCGTTCGGAGCCCACGGCCAAGGTGAAGGCCCGAAGACTCCTACCGGACCCGTCCTGCGCGGGGTCGGCCTGGGATGGGGCCTCCCGGGCGTGCAACAAGCTTCCGAACAGAGCCTCCCCACGGTACGGATCCAGGGCCCACCGGGCTTCGCCGGGAAGGGCGGAACCCAGGGACTTCAACGCCGCCGAGAGGGAGTGGAACGTGCCGACCTCCGGAATCCGGGGGTTCCCCGCCTGTTCCGCCCCCTCCAGGAGGGGACGCAGAAAATCCTTTTCCTTGAAGATCGTGCTTTCCGCGTAGGACTTTTCCCCCAGGTCCGTGGCGGCCATGAGAATGCGGCGGACCCCGAGGCTGGTCAAGTCCTTTAGGATGCGGCTCACCTGGATGGGCCTGGGGAATCCAAGGATCAGGGATACCGGCCGAAGGGGCGGGGCCTCCCGTTCCGGGACGAAGGAAAAGACCATGGTCGCGCCGTCCCAGGATTCCACCCGGGCTGTTCCAACCGGGCAGGAAACGTCGGGGCCTCCGCAGAGCCCGGCGGCCAAGGTGTCCCCGACTCCCTTTTTGAGAATTTTCCTCGTGTGCTCCACCCGCCGATCGGAGCGGGGCAGGGGAGAGCCCACCTCGAGGGGATCCAGGACAAGGAGGTTCATGGGGGAAGTATAGCGGTGGACGGTGGACGGTGGACAGTGGACGGAAGGGAGTTCGGGCGAGTTCAGATACTTTTGCTCAGATGGGGATCCTGCGAAGATCAAACAAGGGGAAATCTACGAAGCACCTGAGGCTTTTCAAAATTGGGACTTGGCTCACCTAGTAGGCCGGTTTTGGGGGGCGGGGTTTCCCGGGATTTCCGAAGCATCCGGATCCGATGATTTCGGCACCGATACCTGGAATTCTGTTAACCGGCCCCTGCCCGCCGTCCGCCGAACCTGCCGCCTTTCGCCCACCGTCGAGGCCCGGAGGTATCCGGGCGCAGGACAATCTACGGGTTGGTATCCTGTCGCTAACACTCTCGTCTCGAAGCACCTCCTCCTCGACGGTCCGGGCGCGGCCGCGGCTGGCCGGTAAAGGTCCCGCTCCGGGGCGGGAGCTTTACCGGCCAGGCTTTCCCGGGTCGGAGGGAAAGCCGGCTCGTGGTACGAAGCTTGTGATCCTCGTGCCCGAAGGCGGTCCGGCCGGTCCGGCCTCCGCTCTGGACAGGATCCTCAAGCTCTCGGATCGTAAGCGTCCCAAGCTTCGTACCACTGTAGCGGTTCTCAATCGTCCCCGTAGTCCACGCCGGGCACCGCGAATCCGTGGGCCTGGAGGAAGTCCGTCCGGAAGCCCTCGGCGTCGGTCACGGTCTCGGCGTTCTCCTCCGTCACGGTCAACATCCTGCGGGTGGTCTCGGCCTGGACGCCCGGATCCATCTCCAGGTCGTCCAACCGGATTCGCCCTTCCGGATCCGTAGGCACGTCGGTCCTGAGCAGGCGGTCCCGGAAGAGCCGGAGACCCTGGTCCAGGCAGTCCTCGTGGACACCCTTTTCCTTCATGACCTTGAAGAGCGTCGATACGTACAGGGGGATGACGGGGATCACCGCGCTGGCTCGGGTCACGACGGCCTTCATGACCGCCGCCCAGGCGGAACCCCCGCCGGGCTTGAGGAGGGAGTCCAGGGTCCGAGCCGTGGCTTCCAGGTGGGCCTTGGCTTTCCCCAGGGCGCCGGACCGATAGATCGGCCAGGAGTGCTCCGGGCCGATGTAGGTGTAGGCCAGGGTCTCCGCGCTCGGGGCCAGGACCCCTGTGCTCCGCAGGGCGCGTATCCAAAGCTCCCAGTCCTCGCCGCCCATCACCTTGACGGTCTGTTCGGCCTCCTCCGCGGTGGCGGGCTGGACCGTGGCCTTGGAGATCTTCCCGGAGAAGACGTCCAGGTTGGTCCCCTCGTAGGGCTTGTCCAGGGGCTTGATGACCGAGCGGTACATCTGCCCGGTCTTGGGATCCGTGCGAACCGGGGAGGCCAGGGAGTAGACCACCAGGTCGAAGATGAGCCCCTTGTCCCGGGCCAGGGCGATCACGGCGTCCCGGGTGGAGTCCGCGAAGGCGTCCGCGTCCAGGCCCCAGGACCGAAGGCCCGCCCGGGCCGCCGCCCGGTCGAAGGCCCGGTTGTTGTACCAGCCCGGGGTTCCCGCCCTCTTGTCGCTCGGTTCCCGTTCGAAGGATACGGACACGGTGTCCGATCCCAGGCAGAAGGCCGCCACGATCCGGGACGCGAGGCCGTAGCCCGTGGATCCTCCCAGGACCAGGACGGAGCGATAGGTTTTTCCCGAGGACTTGGCGGCCCCCAGGATCGATGCCCTGCCTTCGAGAGCACGGGCTATCCACGCCTCGGTCAGGGCTTCGCAGCCCGGGCCGTGGGCGTTCATGCAGATGTTGTTGCGGATCATCGGCTTCACGACGGACCTCCCTCCACCCCCACCAGGCAGAGCCAGGATGCCTCGACGGCCTTCTCCCCGTTCACGTACCCCATGCCCCGCTGCTTGACCGCCCGGCTCGAGGCCCGGAGGTTCTCGATCTCCATCTCGAAGGTGTCCCCGGGATAGATGGGCCTGCGGAACTTGATGCCGTCCATGGCGGCGAAGAAGAAGGTTCCCGCGGGCACGATGCCCATGAGCTTGACGCCCACGCCCCCGCACTGGGCCATGGTCTCCAGAAGGATGACCCCGGGCACCACGGGATGGCCGGGGAAATGCCCGGGAAAGAAAAACTCCTTTCCGGTCCAGAGTTTTTTACCCAGGATCCTATCCCCTTCGATCCGGACGGAGTCCACGAAGCGGAAGGGGTCCCGATGGGGCAGGAGGGCTTCCACCTCCTCCAGGGTCTCGGCGCTCGTTCCGCTCATTCGGCCCTCCGGAAGACCACGCAGCCGTTGTGCCCGCCGAACCCGAGGGAGGCGCTGGCCGCGGCGTGGACCGGCAGGGCGACGCCCTTGTTCGGGACGTAATCCAGGTCGCAGGCCGGGTCCGGTTCGTCCAGGTTGATCGTGGGGGGGCAGAAGCCTTCCCGGATGGCCTGAACGCAGACGATGGCCTCCACGGCCCCGGCGGCGGCGATCATGTGGCCCGTGACGCTCTTGGTGGAGCTGATCTTGAGCTTCCGGGCGTGGTCCCCGAAAGCCTTCTTGACCATCAGGGTTTCCGTGGGGTCGTTGATCGGCGTGGAGGTTCCATGGGCGTTGTAGTACTGGATGTCCGAGGGGGCAAGCCCCGCGTCCTCGATGGCCCGGCGGATGGCCAGGGCGCCCCCCGCGCCCTCGGGATCCGGGGCGGTCAGGTGGTAGGAGTCGCAGGAGGCCCCGTACCCGGCGAACTCCGCGAGGATCGCGGCCCCCCGGGCCTTGGCGTGCTCGTAGGACTCCAGGATCATCATCCCCGCGCCCTCGGCGATCACGAAGCCGTCCCGGTCCTTGTCGAAGGGACGGGAGGCCTTGGTCGGGTCATCGTTGCGCTTGGTAGACAGGGCCTGGATCCGGCAGAAGCCTCCTATGGCGAATTCGGTCAGGGCCGCCTCGGTCCCTCCCGCGACAGCCACGTCGCAGCGGCCCGCGCGGATCATGTCCAGGGCCTGGCCCAGGGCGTCCGTGCCGGAGGCGCAGGCGGTGGCCAGGGTGAAGGCCGGACCCTTGATCTGGAAGCGCAGGGCTATGTTGCCCGCAGCCTCGTTCATGATCATGAGGGGGATCGTCATGGGCGGAATCCGGCCCGGCCCGGACTCCAGCATCTTGGCGTGGGACTCGCAGTGGACCTCCTCGCCCCCGATGCCGTTGCCCACCACGATGGCTATCCGGTCCCGGGGCGTGGAAGCGGAATCCATGCCCGCCTGGTTCCATGCCTGGGCAGCGGCCGCGACGGCGTACTGGGTGAAGAGGGCCATCTTCCGGGCCTCCTTCTTGTCCATCCAGAGGGAGACGTCCAGGTCCTTGACCTCCCCCGCGATCCGCGCCTCCAGGCGGGATGCGTCGAAGCGGGTCACCGGCCCTATGCCGGAACGGCCGTTCTTGACGGCGTCCCAGAAGCTCGCAAGATCGTTGCCGACGGGGCTCACGACCCCCATCCCGGTCACGACTACGCGGCGTTTCGTATCCATGGTTCCTCCTAGTAGAGCGTTCGAATTCTTAGAGTATCCAGCGGAGCCGTCCATCGGCAAGCAGGCCTAGGGCGGTTCCGGACGATCAGAAGCGAAGGACGCTCCCTCCGAAGGTGAGCCCCGCGCCGAAACCCAGGAGCATGACGGGATCCCCGGCCTCGATCAGGGACTTTTCCGCGATCTCGTTCAAGGCTATGGGAACGGAGGCGGCGGAGGTGTTGGCGTACTCCTGGATGTTCAGGTAGAAGCGGTCCTCGGGCAGGCCGAAGCGCTTGGCCGCGGCCTGGACGATCCGGAGGTTGGCCTGGTGGGGGACGATCCAGCGGAATTCCTCCAGAGGTATGCCGCTCTTCTCCAGGAGGTCCCCGATCAGCTTGGTGATGACCTTGACGGCGAAGGTATAGACGTTCTTGCCGTTCATCACGATCTTGGGGAAATCCGGATAGGGCTCCCCGCGGTCGAAGGTCTTGTCCCGCATCCCCTGGGCCAGGTATAAATCCTGGGCGCCGCTTCCGTCCGCCCCGAGGATGCTGGCCTTCAAGCCCCGGCCCGTCTCGGCCTGGGAGTTCTCCAGGAGCGCGCAGCCCGCACCGTCCCCGAAGAGGACACAGGTGGACCGGTCCGCCCAATCCGAGATCCGGGACAGGGTTTCCGCCCCGATCACCAGTCCGTACCGGGCTCTTCGGGCTTCCAGCATGGCGGATACCGTGTCCAGGGCGTAAATGAAGCCCGTGCAGCCCGCGACCATGTCGAAGGCCGCCGCCTTCGAGGCTCCGAGTTTATCCTGGACGATGCAGGCCGTGGCGGGAAACCCGAAGTAGTCCGGGCTGGCGGTCGCCACGGCGATGTAGTCGATCTCCTCCGGCGCGACCCCAGCCTTGTCCAGGGCGTTTTTGGCCGCGCCCATCGCAAGGTCGCTGGTCATGGTCCCGTCCGGGGCGATGTGACGGGCTCCTATCCCCGTATGGGAGCGGATCCATTCATCCGTGGTGTCCACGATCGCGGAGAGCTGGTCATTGGAATATCGCTGATCCGGGACGAAGGAACCCGTGGATCTGATAAGTACGGCCATGTACGCCTCCTCGGGACGGCGGGCGTCCCGAGGTCGAGTTTGACGTAAGGGCTATTGATTGTCAATATGACGACTGTCGAATAATTGTCATGAAAGATGAGGCTTTTTCAAAACCGAGGCTTTTTCAAAACTCAGGGAGGTTTGAAAAAGCTACCTTGAAATCCGCGATTGGGCGCAGCGGTTGCAACGCAACCGCAAGCGATCGAAGAGCCGATTTAAAAGTGACCGACCTTTGAAATCGGCTCAGATGTCCGCGCCCGCCTCCGGATGTATCGGACGGTATTCCCCGGGCGGATCCTCGGGCGGGCGCCGTTCCCGCTAGGCCGTTCCGGCGTCGGTTTTCTCCGGTCGGATCCCCGCCAGGGCGATCCCGGCGGAGAAGACCATGCCGGCCAGGGGGAGGATCTTGGACCCCGTAAGGCTCCCCGCCAGGCCCAGGGCGTATCCTCCCGCTATGGCCGCGAAACCCCAGAGGGGCCGAATCCTCCGCCCTCGGGGCAGCATCAAGGCCACAAAGAGGGCGGGCACCAGGCCCGCGGTGTATCCGTTGTAGGTCTTCATGAGCATGGCGATCACATCGGTCTGGAACAAGGCGATGAACGCTCCGACCGCACCAACGGCGACGGTCCACATCCGAACCCCCGCCACCCGGGTTCCCTTGAAGATGTCGTGCTCCAGGATACCCGCCGCCGTGATGAGGACCGTGTCCGCGGTGGATAGGATGGCCGCCAGGAGGCCGACGATCAGGACGATTCCCAGGGCGGACGGCAGATGGTTCTTGGCGATCGCGTTCAGAGGATCCAGTCCGCCCAGCTCCGGCAGAGCCGAGCGGGCCCAGAGCCCGACGAAGGTGATGGCGAAGGCGAAGAAGAACATGCCGGTTCCGGAGAGATAGGAGGATTTTCGGGCGTTGG
Organism: Treponema sp.; assembly: GCA_012517645.1. Lineage (GTDB taxonomy): Bacteria > Spirochaetota > Spirochaetia > Treponematales > UBA12059 > JAAYUR01. The sequence goes on along the minus strand of JAAYUR010000116.1, from coordinate 3,990 downwards.
CGGGAGAGTCCGCGGACAGGATCCGGGAGAACATCATCGGGCAGATGAAGTAGGAGCCCCCCATCACCACCACGTAATAGATCAGATCCAGGGGCCCGAAGTCCTTGTTGAACAGATCGATCCGAACGGACCCCGGGGCGGGGGGCTTGGCCAGGAAGAGGTAGGCCAATACCAGGACGACCGCGCCCGCCAGAACCCCGAACTGGAAGAGATCCGTCCGGAGCACCGATTTCTGCCCGCCGATAAGGGTATAGACCACGATGAAGGCGGCCGCGGAGGCCACCGCGCCGACGTGGGGCATGCCCGTCAGGGTCGTGATGATCCGGGCGGCCGCCACGAATTGGGCCGCGGATATGCCGATCCAGGTTACCAGGATGATGAGGGATATCTCCATCCGTACTACAGGCCCCAGGTGGCGGTTCGCCAGGTCCGGCAGGGTCAGGGCCTCGGAGGCGCGCACCCGTTCGGACAGGAGGGCTCCCTGCAGGAAGTGGGCTATCCCGCCGGCGGCCACGAACCAGAAGGCCGGAAACCCGATCCGGTAGGCGTTCGCGACGGTGCCTATGGTGATGCCGCCGCCGATCGTGGATGCGAGCATGGACGCCGTGACCAGGATCTTTTTCTGCCTGTGCCCGGCGACTAGGAAGTTTTCCAGACTGGTGTTGTACTTCAGGCTGAGAAGGGCGATGCCGAGCAGGATTGCGGCATACACGATGAGGATGACATCGGACCACATGACGACCTCCCGGAACCTCGAACCGCCGGGTACCACGTAAAAAGCTCGGTTTCGAGAGCTTCCTGAGGCCAAGGTACGAGAAAAATAAGACAATGTCAAGTGAGTACTAGGACATTATAGACAATGTCCTATCAGGCCGGAATCCCTACGAGCTCCCGGAACCGCGCCGCGTCCAGGGTCTCCTTTTCCAGGAGTTCCCCCGAGACCGTGTCCAGCAAGTCCCTCCGCTCCTTCAGGGTCTTCAGGGCAAGAGCGTACCTCTCGGCTATGATCTTGGCCACTTCGTCGTCCACGTAGCGCTGGGTCTCCTCGCTGTATTCCCGGGCCAGGAAGGGTTCCTGGGCGCCACCCATCCCGACCCCGCGCTTGGTCAGGGCTACGTTCCGGAAACGCTCGGACATGCCGTAGTCCGTGATCATCCTCCGGGCGATGTCCGTCGCCTTGGTGATGTCGCTGGCCGCCCCCGTCGAGATCCTCCCGAAGACGATCTCCTCCGCGGCCCGGCCGCCCATGAGCACGTCGATCTGACCCAGCAGCTGGCCCTCGGTCACCACGTACCGGTCCTCGGTGGGCATCTGCAGGGTGAACCCCAGGGCCCCGAAGCCCCGAGGCACGATGGACACCTTCTGGACGGGGTCCGAACCCTCGGTGAAGGCCGCCACCAGGGCGTGCCCGGCCTCGTGGTACGCGATGGCCTTCCGCTCCTCGGGGTTCATCACCCGGCTCTTCTTTTCCAGTCCCGTGACCACCTTCTCGATGGCCGCCTCGAAGTCCTTCTGGGAGACCTTCTTCCTGCCCGCCCGTACCGCAAGCAGGGCGGCTTCGTTCACGATGTTGGCCAGGTCCGCCCCCACGAAGCCCGGGGTCGAGCGGGCGACCTCTCCCAGGTCCACGGCCTCGTCCAGCTTTACCGCTTTGGCGTGGATGGCCAGGATGGCCTGGCGGCCGATCAGGTCCGGACGGTCCACCATGACCTGGCGGTCGAAGCGGCCGGGCCGGAGCAGGGCGGGATCCAGGACGTCGGGACGGTTCGTGGCGGCCAGGATGATCAGTCCGCTGGTCGCGTCGAAGCCGTCCATCTCCACCAAAAGCTGGTTCAGCGTCTGCTCCCTCTCGTCGTTGCCCCCCATGGGACCGGAGATCCGGCTTTTCCCGATGGCGTCCAGCTCGTCGATGAAAATGATGCACGGCGCCTTTTCCCGGGCCTGCCGGAAGAGATCCCGAACTCGGGAAGCGCCCACGCCCACGAACATCTCCACGAACTCCGCGCCGCTCATCCGGAAGAAGGGAACCCCCGCCTCCCCGGCGACCGCCCGGGCCAGAAGGGTCTTTCCTGTGCCCGGAGGCCCCACCAGCAGGACGCCCTTGGGTATCTTGCCGCCGATGTCGGTGTACTTCTTGGGGGATTTGAGGAAGTCCACGACTTCCACCAGCTCCTCCTTGGCCTCGTCCACCCCGGCCACGTCCGAGAACCGTGCCTTGACGTCCCCTTCCGCCACGATCATGGCCTTGTTCTGCCCGAAGGCCAGCACGTTGGAGTTCACGTTGGAAAGGCGCTTCTGCAAGAGCCTCCATAGAAGGAAGATGGCCCCGAAGGGAAGGATCCAGTTGAACAGTATGGAAACCATGGCGTTTCCCTCCCGGGGAATGGAGGAATAGATCACTCCCCGGGAGTCCATGAGCTTGGTGAAATCCGGGTCGTAGACGGGAACGGTCTTGTACGCCAGCCGGTCCGCGGGAAGGGAGGAGCTCGATACCATCCGGCGGGGCCATATGGAGGGCTGCCCTTCCGCGGGGGACTCGGCGCGGACATAGCCCCGGTACCAGGACGAGTCCATCTCTACCCGTACGATCTCCCCGGAACCGAGCTTCGACTTGAATTCGCTGAAGGGGATGACCGTTTCGTCGGAGGAGACCATGTACCAGTTGAACAGGATGATCATCAGCAGGGTCGTCCCCATGTATATGAGGGACAATCTCCACCCGTTGAACGAAGGAGGCAGGTTGGGACCCTTTCCTCCGGGTGTCGGGTGTTTCATGAGATTCTTGTCCCAGGACGGCTTCTTTTTTACGGGCATATGGACTCCATTTCAACGAAAGCATGCTGTCGGTAACAATCTACCGAAAAAAGGCCTCCGCGGCCACTCGAGGACGGTTACGACCCGCGGAAACTCCTTGACCCGGCAGGCGCGGTTTTCGTATATTTAACCCATCCTACGTACAATCTAGACCGTGTTCTCAGGAGGATTACGTCATGAAAGTGAAACCGTTGGGCGATCGCGTGCTCATCAAGATCCAGGAGAGCGAGGCGAAAACCGCCGGCGGGATCATCATCCCGCAGACCGCCCAGGAAAAGACTCAGACCGGCGTGGTGGTCGCCGTGGGAACCGACACGGACGTCATCAAGGTGAAGGCCGGTGAGAAGGTGATGTACGACAAGTACGCCGGAACCCAGATCAAGCTGGACGGGGCGGACCATCTCATCGTCAAGATGTCCGACATCCTGGCCGTGCTCGACTGACGAGCAGGAGATTAGCGATTGAGGGGGCCGTCCGGGAAGCGATTCCCGGACGGTTCTTTTTTTGACCCGACGCTGACGACGCCGGCGCCGTCCTATTCGGACAAGGCCCGAAGGACGGCTCCGGGGGTTTCCGCGGCCAGCAAGGCTTCCCGTTTCGCCGCGGACCGGAAGAGCAGGCTTACCTCCGCCAGGAATTGCAGGTGCGGGCCGGTCTTGGTCGGAGGGGAAAGGAGCATGATGAAGATCCGGCAGGGCGTTCCGTCCAAGGTTCCATAGTCGATCGGAAGATCGGAAACTCCGACGCAGGCGGCCAGATCCCGGACCGCATCCGTCTTTCCATGGGGCAGGGCGATGCCGTGCTTGATTCCCGTGGACATCTTTTGTTCCCGTTCCAGGATGCTCTGGTAGGCTTTCTCAAAGGACGACACGGATCCGTTCCGGACCAGGACGTCCAAAAGCTCACGGATGATCTCGTCCTTGGTTTTTCCCTTGAGGTGCAGGGCTATGGACTTTTCGTTCAGTACGGTGCGGAGGTTCATGGGAGGATTGTAGGGTCTGCCCGGAGGAAAGTCAACGAAAACGGTGGACGGTGGAGAGGGGACGGTGGACAGGGGACAGTTTCGATTTTCTCAAACGAGGCTTTTTCAAGACTCAAGGAGTTTTGAAAAAGCTGCCTTGAAATCCGCGATTGGCGAGCAATCGCAAAGCCAATTTCAAAAGTGACCGACTTTTT
>JAAYUR010000288.1 GCA_012517645.1 Treponema sp. | reverse complement strand
GTCATCGTGGACGAGGCGCATTCCTGCGCCCCCGGGCCCGGGGTCCGACACCTCCGGTTCGAATTGCTCCGCAAGCTGGCGGAGGACCGGTCCCGGCACCTCCTTTTGGTCACCGCTACGCCCCATTCGGGAAAGGATGAGGCCTTCGGGAGCCTGGTGGGCCTCCTGGGTCCCGAGATCGCACGGGCGGCGGCGGAAGGGCGGGACATCCGGGACCTCCTGGGGCCCCGGATGGTCCAGAGGAGACGGCCGGACATCCGCAAGTACTTGGAAACCACGACCCAGTTCCCGCGGAGATTGGAAAAGGAGAGCAAGTACCTCTTTTCCGAGGCGTACAGCCGCCTCTTCCGGCGGGTCCTGGAGTATATCCAGGGATCCATGAGCGAGGTGGAGGCGGGCACCCGCCAGCACCGGATCCGATGGTGGTCCGCCCTGGCCCTTCTGCGGGCCCTCTCGTCCAGTCCCCAGGCCGTGGCCGCGACGCTTCGCACCCGGGCGGCGCCGGCGGACGGCCAGACGGCACGGGAAGCGGACGAGATCGGCAAGAACCTGGTTCTGGACCAGGACGCCCTGGACGGAGCCGAGGGGATGGACGCCGTGAGCGGGTCCGCGGAGGAGGACGAGGGAGCGGCCGGCGGCCCGGACCAGCGGAAACTCCGGGACCTGGCCCGGGAGGCGGAAGCCCTTTCACCGTCGGAGGACGCCAAGCTTCAAGTGCTGGTGAAGGAAGTGAAGGCGTTGCTCATCGAGGGATACGCCCCCATCGTCTTCTGCCGCTTCATCGAGACCGCCGAATACGTCTGGCGCCACCTCCGGGACGCCCTGGAAAAGGACAGCGCCTGGAAGGGCCGGACCGAGACGGCCTGCGTGAACGGAACACTGGCCCCGGAGGACCGGCAGGCCCGGATCGACCAGCTGGACCGCGAGTTCATCGGAGATCGCCTGCCCGTCCTGGTGGCCACGGACTGCCTGTCCGAGGGGATCAACCTCCAGGGTCTCTTCACCGCGGTGATCCACTATGACCTGGCCTGGAATCCCACCCGGCACGAGCAGAGGGAGGGACGGGTGGACCGGTTCGGACAGCGGGCCGAGACGGTGAAGTGCCTGACTCTCTACGGAGCGAACAACCCCGTGGACGGGATCGTGCTGGACGTCCTCATCCGGAAGCACAAGATCATCAAGGACCGGACGGGGGTCGCGATCCCGGTGCCCATGGATTCCAACGACGTCCTGGCCGCGATCATGGAGGGGTTCAACTTCCGGAGCGCCTGGACCGGGCACGACGCGGAGCAGGGGGAGTTCGACTTCGGTCAGGACCTCCTTCTCAAGCGGAACCGCCTGCACGACGCGTGGGAGGACGCCGCGAACCGGGATAAAGAAACACGCACCCGTTTTGCCCAGCGCGCCATCGACCCGGCCGAGGTGGCCCGGGAGCTGGAGGAGCTCCGGGCGTCCGCGGGGGACCGCGAGGCGCTCCGGTGGTTCCTGCACCGTTCCCTGGAGAGGCTGGGGGCGGTGGTGACTCCGTCAGGCACGTCCATCTTGGTGAATCCCCGAGCCCTGCCCGCCTGGGTGAAGGATCAGACGGGTCTGCGGGAGCCCGCCCGGTACGAATTCGGGGACGAACCCGCCAAGGGGGCCGTGGTTCCGACCCGGAGCCACCCGATGGTGGCGGCCCTGGCGGCCCACGTGCTGGAGACCGCCCTGGATCCCGTGGGGCACGGAGGAGGATCCGCGGCCAGCAGGGCCGGTTACGTGAAGACCGATGCCGTCCGCGCCATGACGACCCTGCTCCTGGTCCGCTACCGGTACGATATCTCCGTGGGCCGTGGTGAGGCCCGCAGGACCGACCTGGCGGAGGATGTGGGAGCCTTCGCGTGGCGCTGGGGACCGGCGGGGCCCGAGTACCTGCCCCCCGGAGAGGCGGAAGCCCTGTTCTCAGCGGAGCCCACGGACAACGCGGACCCGGCCCTGGCCCGGGACAAGCTG
>JAAYUR010000457.1 GCA_012517645.1 Treponema sp. | reverse complement strand
TCGGAGGTCTACAAGCTGGTCCTGGAAGTGACGCGCCGGCCCATCGAGACCAAGCAGCAATTCCTGGATCGGATCCTTCGCTTCGGGTCCAAGCGAGCCAAGGTGCTCAAGTGCGCGGTTCGGATCAGCAACATGATTTCCCTCGGGTACGTCACGGATGTCCGTTTCATCAAGAGGTACACGGACGAGACGGAGGCCCTGATCTTCCCCATAGCCCTGTCCTCGGACAAGAGGATGCTGAACGAGCTCGAGGAACTGGTAGCCTCCCGCCGGGAAAACCTGGCGAGGAAGTTCGAGATATGAAGGGAGCCTTCTATGAAGCAATGGACTAAGGCCGCCTTGGCCAAGACGATCGACCACACCCTGCTCAAGGCCGTGGCCACGGAACGGCAAGTCAAGGAGCTCTGCGTCGAGGCCCGGACCTACGGCTTTTTCAGCGTATGCGTGAACCCGTGCTGGGTTCCCCTCTGTGCGAAGGAGCTGTCCGGAAGCCCGGTGGCGGTATGCACGGTGGTCGGTTTCCCGCTGGGAGCCAACCTGACCGAGATCAAGGCCGAGGAAGCCCGGCGGGCGGTCGCCCAGGGAGCCGCGGAGATCGACATGGTGATCAACGTAGGTGCCGTGAAGGCCGGCGACTGGCGTTTTGTGGAGCAGGATATCCGGGGCGTCGTGGAGGCTTCGGGCAAGGCCTTGGTCAAGGTGATCATCGAGACCTGCTACCTCACGGATGAGGAGAAGGTCAAGGCGTCCGAAACGATACTTCGGGCGGGGGCGCAGTTCGTCAAGACCTCAACCGGCTTCGGAACCGGAGGTGCCACGGTGGAGGACATTAAGCTGATCCGCAAGACGGTGGGAGAAAAATGTCGGATCAAGGCCTCCGGAGGAATCCGCAGTTACCACGACGCCCTTCAGATGCTCGAAGCCGGCGCGGACCGGATAGGAGCGTCCAGCGGTGTCGCCATCGTTGCCGAACTTCCGGAATAAGCTTATCGGCATTCACCAGGGAGAACACGGAGTACACGGAGAAGAGGAAAAAGAGGAATGAGAGGGGAAAATCTCATTCCGATCCTTCTTCGGCGCTCTCCGTGAACTCCGTGGTTCGTTCCGTAAATTTCAGCGTTTGCCCTGGTCGTAGGGCTCCCCGGCCGCCCGAGGCGCCTGGCTGCTCTTGGAGAAGAGCACCAGGGCGATCAGGGTGACCACGTAGGGGAACGCCTTGAGGAGCAGGCCCGGTATCCGGGAGAATTGCGGAATAACCTGGGAAACGTTCGCGATGGTCGCCGCGAACCCGAAGAAGGCCGTCGCCCCCAGGATGCCCAGGGGCTTCCACTGTCCGAAGATCAGGGCCGCCAGAGCCAGGAATCCCAAGCCCGCCACGCTCCCGTTGAACTCTCCGGAATACGTGACCAGGATGATCCCCCCGGCCAAACCCGCCAGGGCGCCCGAGAGCATCACCGCGATGTACCGTATCCGATATACGTTGATGCCCGCCGCGTCCGCGGTCTGGGGGTGCTCCCCGCAGGCCCGGAGTCGGAGCCCGAAGGGCGTTTTGTAGATCACGAACCAGGAAACCGCCAGAATCAGGGCCATCAGCCAGGTGGTGGCGTAGGTCTTCGTGAAGAGAAGGGGACCGAGTATCGGAATGGCCGAAAGGACCGGAATGTCCGCGGGAATGAAGCCCAAGACGATCCGAACGTTCCCGGATCCGGTCATGGTCCGGGCCAGGAATACCGTCAAGGATCCTGCGATCATGTTGATGGCCGTGCCGCTTATTACCTGGTTGGCCTTGAGGCTGATGCTGGCGAAGGCGTGGAGCAGGGAGAAGAGGGCCCCCACGACCACGGCCGCCCCCAGCCCCATCCAGAGGGCTCCGGGATTTCCGGGACCCAATACCGTCTCCATTCGGCTGGCAACGACGGCGCAGGTGAAGGAACCCGATACCATTAGCCCCTCGAGGCCGATGTTCACGACCCCGGAGCGCTCGCTGAACAGGCCCCCCAGGGACGCGGCCAGGAGGGGAATCGTGAAGGCTATCGCGTAGGGAAAAATCAGCGCGAGGGTCTGCATCCTAGGCCTCCTTGCCCCATCTCCGGGTCAGGCGTTCCCAGAGTCGGGTGAAGAGCACGCCGGTGGCGGCGAAGTAGATGATGATGGCGATGATGGTGTCCCCGATCTCCGGGGGCACCTTGGTCATGGCGTTCATGAAACCCTTGCCGGAGTGTAGAACCCCGAAGAAGATCGAGGATGCCAGGACCCCCCAGGGGCTGTTGGCCCCCAGGAGGGCCACCGCGATGCCGTCAAAGCCCGCGGTCGGCAGGACGCCGATTTGCATGTTCACCGCGTACCCGATATAGTAGGTGGCTCCCGCCAAGCCCGCCAAGGCTCCGGAGATGCCTAAGGACGTGATGATGTTTCGGGATACAGGGATTCCGGCGTACTCCGCGGCGTACCGGTTGAAGCCCACGGCCTTGAGCTCGAAGCCCAGGGTGGTTTTGTCCAGGATGATTGCGATAACGATCACCGCTCCCAAGGCGAAGAATATTCCAAGATTGATATAGGAGCCCCGGAAAATGTTCGTCAACCAATCCGCTCTAAGGGACGCCAGGGGCGGTATACGCCGGGACTCGGTTTCCAGGAAGGTGCCCTTGAAATACGCCGGAATCGTGTAGTACACGGTCCAGTAGGCGATCCAGTTCATCATGATGGTCGCCACCACCTCGTGGACGTTGAACTTGGCCTTCAAAAAGCCCGGTATCGCGGCCCAGAGGGCCCCGGCGACCGCGGCGGCCAGGACGATCAGGGGCAGGAGGATCATCCGGGGCATCTGGACGGACAGGCCTATGGCCGTGGCCGTGAGGCCGCCCATGAGCATCTGTCCGGAGGCTCCGATGTTGAACAGCCCGGTCTTGAAGGAAAAGGCGACGGCAAGACCGGTGAAGATCAGGTTCGTCGCGGAGGCCAGGGTGTTGCCGATCCGCTCCATGTTCATGAGCCCGCCGCGGAAGAGGTAGTAGAAGCCCGCGAGGGGGTTGGACCCGGACAGGGCCATGAAGAGCGCGCCGGCCAGAAGGCCTAATACCACCGCGGCCAGGGCGGTGAACAAATTCTTGAACCGGCTCATTCCGTTCCTCCCGTTCCCGCGATGCCCGCCATCATGAGGCCGATCTCGCTTTCGTTGGTTTCCTTGGGCAGCTTGATTCCCGTAAGTTCCCCGTGGCTGATGACGGCGATCCGGTCCGAAAGGTCCATGATCTCGTCCAGCTCCAGGGAGACCAGGAGCACGGCCTTACCGTTGTTCCGTTGTTCCACCAGGCGTTTGTGGATGTACTCGATGGAACCAACGTCCAGTCCCCGGGTGGGCTGTACGGCCAGTAGCAGGTCGGGGTCATGGTCGATCTCCCGGCCTACGATGGCCTTTTGCTGGTTTCCCCCCGACAGAGTCCGGCCCGGGGAGAGGGCGCCCTGTCCGGATCGGACGTCGAAATCCCGGATCAGTTTTTCCGCGTGCTCCCGGATCGCCTTTCGGTTCAGGAAGCCCTTTCGGGAGTAGGGCTCCTTTCCGTAGATCTCCAGGATGAAGTTGTCCTCCATGGAATAGTCCAGCACCAGGCCCCGCTTCTGCCGGTCCTCGGGGATATGGGCCATGCCGGCCATCACGCGGGAGTGTATGTCGTCGCGGGTGATGTCCCGTCCCTTGAAGAGGATGGTTCCGGACTCCACTTTCCGCAGCCCGGTCAGGGCCTCAACCAGCTCGGTCTGGCCGTTGCCGTCCACCCCCGCCAGGCCCAGGATCTCCCCCCGGTGGACGTCCAAAGAAAAGTTTTTCAAGGCCTGGGTCTTGCGGCTGGACAGGACGTTGAGGTTCCGGATCGAGAGGACCGTCTCCCCGGGCTCCTGATCCTGCTTGTCCACCGTGAAGCTGACCGTGCGGCCCACCATCATCTCCGCCATCCGGGACTCCGCCACGTCCGCCACGTCCACGGTGTCGACGACCTTGCCGCGCCGGATGACGGTACACCGATCCGCGATAGCCTTGATCTCCTTGAGCTTGTGGGTGATCAGGAGGATGGATTTTCCCTCCTTGATGAGGTTCCGCATGATTTGCATGAGGTCATCGATTTCCTGGGGAGTCAGGACCGCGGTGGGCTCGTCGAAGATCAGGACCTCGGCGTTGCGGTAGAGCATCTTTATGATCTCCACGCGCTGCTGCATCCCCACGGAGATGTCTTCGATCTTGGCGTCGGGGTCCACGTTCAGGCCGTACTGCTCGGATAGGGCCTTGATCCGCTTGGCCGCGTCCCGGGTCTGGAGCATGGGTCCCACGGTGGGTTCCATGCCCAGGATGATGTTTTCGGTAACCGTGAAGTTGTGCACCAGCTTGAAGTGCTGGTGGACCATGCCGATACCCAGGGCATTGGCTACATTGGGATTGTGGATGGCTACTTCCTTACCCCGGACCCTGATGATCCCGGAGTCGGGTCGGTACAGCCCGAAGAGTATGCTCATCAGGGTGGACTTGCCCGCGCCGTTCTCCCCCAGCAGGGCGTGGATCTCGCCCTGTTTGAGCTGGACGGTGATATCGTCGTTGGCGCGTATCCCGGGGAAGTCCTTGGTGATGTGGAGCATTTCGACTATGTATTCCATGCCCTCTCCTTGGCGCGGGCCAAGGAGGGAACCCCCTTGGCGCAGAAGGTCCCGCGAAAGGCCGCGGGTTCGGGAAAAGCAGTATAATCCGGCGCTCTTTGAATAGACAAGAAAAAAAGGCCGCTGCCTCGCGGCAGCGGCCCGATAGCCCGGTCCCGGGCGCTTACTTTATGAAGCTGCCCTGGTCGGCGGGAACCGTGATGGTCCCGTTCTGCATGAGCTTGAAGACCTCCGCGACCTTGGCCTGGACCTCGGGGCTGAGGTTGGGGTTCTTGGCGGGGATGCCGACGCCGTTGTTCTTGGCGTCGAAGATGAGTGTCTTGCCGCCCGGGAAGGCCCCGTTCAGCTCAGCCTTGATCATGTCGTACGCGGCTACATCGATGCGCTTCATGGCGCTGGTCAGGATGATGGACTTGTCGCCGGAGTAGATGCCTTCCGCGTACTGGTCCACGTCCACGCCCACGATCCAGGCGGTCTTGCCCGCGGTGGCCCGGGCCTTGGCCTCGTTGATGGCGCCCACGCCCACTCCGCCGGCGGCCGCGAAGATCACGCTGACTCCCTTGTCGTACATGGAGGCGGCGATCTGCTGGCCCGCGGCGACGTTGTCGAAGGAGCCCTGGTAGATCACGTTCTCGGGCTTCATGGTGATCTTGGTCCCGAGGTTCTTGTTGGCGTAGTCCACGCCCCGCTGGAAGCCCCAGTTGAACTTCTGGACCGGGGGGATCTCCATGCCGCCGATGAAGCCGAAGGACCCGGTCTTGATCTGCAGGGCCGCGGCGACGCCGGCCACGAAGCCGGACTCGTGCTCGGCGAAGAAGATGGACACGGTGTTGGGGCCGACCATGGTCTTGTAGTCCCCGGCGTGGGGGCTGCCGTCGATCAGGACGAACTTGGCGTCCGCGTACTTGGACTGGGCCTGGAAGATGGAGGTCTCGAACTTGAAGCCCGGGGTCACCACGAACTTGTAGCCCGCGTCGTAGAGGTTCCCGATCTCCTTGAGGTAGTCGGCCTCGGTGGTTCCGGAGGGCTTCAGGTACTTGGTGTCCAGCTTGAACTCGGTGCCGGCCTTGAGGACGCCTTCCCAGGTGCCCTGGTTGAAGGACTTGTCGTCGATGGTGCCGGCGTCGGTGACCATGCCGACCTTTAGGCTGGGCTTCGCGGGAGCCGGGGCCTCTTTCTTGGCGCAGCCGGCCACGGCCAATACCAGAAGGATGCCGATGAGGACGATGGAAATCTTGGATTTCATGAAGGTTTCCTTCACGTTTGGGACAATACGGATGCTCAAGGCCTCCGTCCGGGGTGGAACGCCGCCGGCCGATTTCGCGAGCCAGCCGCGCAACACCGGGGAATGAAATCATACAATACCGGGACTATGTGCACAAGAGGGAAGGAAGTTTTTTAAAAGACGGCTTCCACCCGGTCGCTCCGGCGGTCGGAAACGTACCGGACATGGAGGGTCAGGAAGGCCACCATAACCAGCCCCAGGCCCCTCCAGCGCCCTTCTTCGATGTTGTACCCCGTCCGGGGATTCTTGCCTCCCCGGGCGAAGGAACGGAACTTCTCGGAACGGAAGGAGAACACCAGCCGGGCTCCTCCTGCCCGGAGGCGAAGGGAGACCCGGAGGGTCCGCCCTTCCAGGGGGCTGGAATGCCGGATCAGGTTGTCCAGGATCTCGAGACCCGCCAGGCGGACGCGGTCCCGGAGCCGGGGATCCGAACACGGAGCCGCGTCCAGCCAAGCCTCGAACCTGGGTATGGCCTCCGGGGTGTCCGGAAGGCGGATCCAAACCTGCAGGGCGGTGGAAGGATCGGTCACTCGGGGACGGTCCCGCGGCCCCGGTCAGGCCAGGCCTTTCAGGGATTGGATTACCGGGAACCGATCCGAAAATCCCGTCGATTCGATGGCCAGACGGACGATCTCGGAGGGTTTGAGGATCCAGAGCTTCTTGCCCGCCCCCTCGGCATCCTCCATCGCCGCCATCAGGACCCCGAGGCCGGCGGAAGAAAGGGTCGTCACGTTCTCCATGTCCACCACAACGTCCGAGCGCCGAACCGCCCGGAAGATCTTTTCCTGGAATTCCGTAAAGGTATAGCTGTTCACGGGGCCGGAGATCTTCAAGATCCCGAGCCCGCCTTCGCGGGCTTCCTCGACGTTCAGTTGGTTCATGGCTGGCTCCTTGGACTGCTGTCGTATTTCAAGGCGAAGATCGTGACGTCATCTTCCAAGCGGTTGTCCGTATAGGCAAGCAGGTCCCGGAGTAGCCCTTCCACCAAATCCCGGGCGGATTCCTCCCGGTGGGCGGTGAAGGAACGGGTCAGCCGCTCTTTTCCGTAACGCTCCCCCCGCAGGCTTTCGGATTCCAGGATACCGTCCGTGGAGATGACCAGCACGGAATCCTTGACCAGGGGAACCCTGCGCAGCCGCAAATAGGGCCGAATATCCCGGATGAATCCCAGGACCCGGCCGTCCCCCTGGACCTCGATCACGGTGTTGAAGGCCGGGGAATACATCTGCATGACCGGTATTCCGCAGTTGATGAAGTACAGGGAGTCCTTCGCGAAGTCGAAGTATCCGAACACGCCGGCGAAGAAGGTCCCCCGGGGCAGGTTGTCCTTGATGAAGGTGTTCGCGCGCTCGGCGACCTTGAGGAAGTCCTTCTCTTCCTTCAAGAAGTTCCGCACCATGGTCTTCAGGATCAGCATGGACATGGAGGCGTTCAGGCCCTTCCCGGAGACGTCCCCCAGGACGAAGAAGTACCGGTCCTTGCCGAGCTCCACGAAGTCGATGAAGTCCCCTCCCAGCTTCCGGGTGGACCGGGCTATGAAATGGGCGTCCGCCTTGGGGTGCGTGATGCGGTCCACGTTCTCCTGGATCGACTCGATCACTTGGCTGGAGAAGGCGATCTCCCGGTCCACTGTGCTCAGGATGGACTCCCGGGCTATGTTCTTGACGTAATACAGGATCACGAAGAGCTTGCCGTATATGGCCCGGAAGGTCTCGTAGTCGTAGGATGTGTAGTCTCCTCCGGAAAGCCGGGCTCCCAGGGCGAAGATACCCAGGGTCTGCCTTCCTTCCCGGACCACGATCAGGGCTTCCGCCCGCAGGGCGTCGAAGATGTCGAGAAGGTCCTTCTTGATCGATTGGTAGGATCGGTTCGCGACGACGTCCGTCTTGAGAAGAACCGTGATCCCCCGCTCCGTCAAGGCCCCTAGGGCCGGGGAATCCCCCCGGATGACCAGGCTTGTTCCGGTCGTCGAATACACGGCCCGAAGTTCCCCGTCCTCGTCTTCAGCCAGCACGCTGAAG
>JAAYUR010000171.1 GCA_012517645.1 Treponema sp. | reverse complement strand
GAGGGGCTGGCCCAGCGGATCATCGCCAAGGACGTGCCCGAGGGGCTGAAGCAGAAGCGGGTGCTGTCCCTGGACATGGGCGCCCTGGTGGCGGGCGCCAAGTACCGCGGCGAGTTCGAAGACCGCCTGAAAGCCGTGCTCAAGGAGATCGCCGACGCCGGCGGGGAGGTCATTCTGTTTATTGACGAACTGCATAGCGTGGTGGGCGCAGGCGCCGCGGAAGGCGCCATAGACGCGTCGAACATGCTCAAACCCGCCCTGGCCCGCGGCGAGCTGCGCTGCATAGGCGCCACGACTCTGGACGAGTACCGCAAGCACATCGAGAAGGACGCGGCCCTGGAACGCCGCTTCCAGCCCGTGTTCTGCGGGGAGCCTTCGGTGGAGGACACCATCGCAATCCTGCGGGGACTGGCGGAGCGCTACGAGGTCCACCACGGAGTCCGGATCCGTGACGAGGCGCTGATCGCCGCGGCCACCCTCTCGGACCGCTACATCACCAGCCGCTTCCTCCCGGACAAGGCCATCGACCTGGTGGACGAGGCGGCCAGCCGCATCAAGATGGAGATCGAGAGTCAGCCCACGGAGCTGGACCAGGCGGAGCGCCGGATCCTACAGCTCACCGTCGAGAAGCAGGCCCTGTCCAAGGAGGCGGATCCGGCCTCCCGGGAACGGCTCGCCAAGCTGGAAAAGGAACTGGCGGAGGTTCAGGCCCGGAGGGATGCCATGCGGATCCGCTGGACCGCGGAGAAGGAAAAGATCGAGGAGATGCGCCGCCTGAAGGAACGCCTCGAGCGCCTGCGGATCGAGGAACAGCGCTACGAACGGGAGGGCAACCTCGCCAAGGCCGCGGAGATCAAGTACGGGAAGCTTCTGGAGGCCGAAAAACGCCTGGCTGAGGTAAGCGCCGAGATCGGTAACCAGGACGACGGGAATCGCCTGCTCCGGGAAGAGGTTTCCGAGGAGGATATCGCCCGGGTCGTGTCCACCTGGACGGGCATACCCGTGTCCAAGATGCTCTCCGGGGAGGCCCAGAAGTATCTCGAGCTGGAGAACGTCCTGGGCCGCCGGGTCCTGGGCCAACAGGCGGCCATCAAGGCGGTGGCGGACGCGATCCGGCGCAATCGGGCGGGTCTCTCGGACCCCAACCGACCTCTGGGGAGCTTCCTCTTCATAGGGCCCACGGGGGTGGGCAAGACCGAGCTGGCCAAGACCCTGGCGGAATTCCTGTTCAACGACGAGAAGTCCCTGACCCGGATCGACATGAGCGAGTACGGCGAAAAGCACTCGGTGAGCCGCCTGATCGGAGCGCCCCCCGGCTATGTGGGGTACGACGAGGGCGGCCAGCTGACCGAGGCCGTCCGGCGCAGGCCCTACAGCGTGATCCTCTTCGACGAGGTCGAGAAGGCCCACCCGGACGTATTCAACGTGCTCCTGCAATTGTTGGACGACGGCCGCCTCACCGACGGGCAGGGCAGGGTGGTGGATTTCAAGAACGCCATCGTCATCCTGACCAGCAACCTGGGAAGCGACCTCATCCTGGCCGCCGAGTCCATGAAGGCGGTCAAGCCCGCCATCGACCAGCTCCTCCGGTCCAGCTTCAAGCCCGAGTTCCTGAACCGGATCGACGAGATCGTGCTGTTCGAGCGGCTGGGCAAGAAGGAGATCCTGGGCATCGTGGATCTCCAGACGGCCCTCCTGGCCGAACGGCTCGAGTCCCGGAAGATCAGCCTGGAGGTGAGCCCCGAGGCCAAGGCCTACCTGGCGGAAGCGGGCTACGATCCCCTGTTCGGCGCCCGACCCTTGAAGCGGGCTGTCCAGAACGAGCTCCAAAACCCCCTGGCCCGGGACGTCCTGGCCGGGAAGATCCGGGAGGGGAGCCGGGTCAAGGTCATCCTTGCCGGCGGAAAGCTGGCCTTCGAGGCGGCTTCGTGAACCCGGGGGCCGGTGCCGCCCTCTACACGGATTCCCACGCCCATCTCTCCATGGTCCCCGCCCGGGCGGGAAGGGCGGCCCTGGAGTCCGTCCTGGCTGCCTACGACGCCGCATGGGAGGATGCGGCAGCTCGCGGCCGTCCGGGAGAAGCCCCTCGAGTGATCGATCCGGGCACCCGGGCGGACGATCTGGCCGAGAGGATCCGAGAGGTCGGACGCCGGCCCTGGCTGCGCTTCGCCGCGGGGATCTGGCCCGGCCCGGAAGCTTTGGCGAATCCGGGACCCCATATCGCGGCCCTGGAGGCCGCCGCGGCTACGGCCGACTGCGCGGCAATCGGAGAAGGGGGGCTGGATTACCACTGGATGCACGGTACCCGGGACGCTCAGAGGAGGCTGTTCGAGGCCCAAATCGACCTTGCCCGCCGCCTAGGAAAGCCCCTGATCGTCCACTCCCGGGAAGCCCAGGAGGATACGGTCCAGATTCTCCGCTCCGCCCGACCCGGCGTGCCCGTGGTGATCCACTGCTTCGGCTATGACGCCGCGGCCGCTCGGGTCTACCTGGATCTGGGGTGTTACATCTCCTTCGCCGGGAACCTGACCTATCCCGCCGCCCGGAACCTCCGGGAAGCCTGCGCCCTCGTCCCTTCGGATCGGCTCCTGCTGGAGACCGATTCACCCTACATGGCCCCGGTCCCCGAACGGGGAAAGCCCTGCACCCCCCTGCTGGTCGGTCACACCTACGCCTTCGCCGCGGAGCTCCGGGGCGAGGACGCGGCCGACCTGGCGCGGGCGGTCACGGAGAACACGGTCAGGATTTTCTTCGGCGCTCAGTAGCCGGACAATCGTTTCGGGATCGAGAGCCGGACCCGGGTGCCCTTTCCCGGTTCCGATTCCACCTCCACCGTGCCCCCGTGGGCTTCCACCACGTTCTTGACGATCAACATACCCAGGCCCGTGCCCCCGGCCTTGCTGGAGGAATAGAACGGCTCGAAGATGTGGGCCAGGACCTCCGGGCTCATGCCCTCTCCGGTATCCTCCAGGACGAATACGTTGGCGTCCTCCTCCGGGAAGGCCCGGAGAGTCAGGACTCCGCCCGGGGACATGGCCTTCCGGGCGTTGTCCGCCACGTTCAGGAGGGCCCGCAGGATCCGTTCGCCGTCCAGGAGCAGGGCGTCCTCCAGGCGGCAATCCACGACGATGGACAGGCCCGCGATCCGGAACCGCTCCCGGATGGATTCCTCCACCCGCTTGAACAGCCAGGATGCGGTGGTCACCCCCAGGTTCAGGCGCATTTCCCCGCGGGAATAATCCAGGAACTCCGATGCCAGGTTCTCCAGGCGGGACACCTCGCTCAAGGCGTTCCGGATGTTGCCCTCCAGCTTTTCCGGTTCATGGATGTTGAGGATCATGAGCTGAAGCAGGCCCTTGAGCATGGACAGGGGATTCCGGATGTCGTGGAGGATCATGGAGGAGAACTTGCCCAGGGTGGAGAGGCGCTCGTTGCGCAGGCGGTCCGCGTGGACCTCCTCCAGCTCCCGGTATGCCGCCTCCAGCTCGGTGTTCCGTTTCTTAAGATCCTCCAGGAACACTTCGTTGGAGGAGCGCAGCATGAAGGAGATGGAGACCATCACGGAAAGGGCGATGGACGAGTGGTCCCGGATCAGGTTCCGGAAATCTTCCCGGTACAGGAAAAGCACCCGGGTTTTTTCCCGGGCTACCACGGTGGCCGAGCGGGGGAGCTCGTCCAGCAGGGCCAGCTCTCCGAAGAAGTGCCCCGGTCCGTGGACCCCAAGCAGGCTCGGCTTGGGGTCCTCATAATTCTTCCAGACCTCGACCCGGCCCTCCAGGACTATGTAACAGCGGTCCGCGGCGGTCCCTTCGAAAAAGAGTATGTCCCCCGCCGAGTGCAGTTCCTCGTGGCAAGCCTCGGCCACCAGACGTATCTCCTCGTCCGAGAGGTCCTTGAAGAAGAAGATTCTGCGTAATGATTCGAAGTAGTCGCTCACGGCGCCTCAAAAAAAAGCCCTCCGTGGGAGGAGGGCTTACGATTATACGATTCCCGGTATCACCAGGTGTCCGCCATATCGTCCGGGTCCCGGTAATCCTCCGCGAAGAGGTCCGTCACGGCCCGGAGATCGTCCATGTAGAAATAGTAGGTTCCGAAGGCTTCCATGGGATCGCACTCGATCTTGAACCCGACGATCTTTATGCCCATGCGGGAGTTGAAGTGGAAGTTCCGCTGGATGATGCCCGTCACGCCGTCCATGTTCTGGGGAGGAATGGCGATGGTCAGCTTCTTCCAGCCCTGGAAGTTCAGCTTGCCCACGGTCAGCTCGAAGGGGGTATTGAACGCGTCCAGGATCAGGAGCTTTAAAACGTGGTTCAGGTTGCGGCCCGCGACCCACACGGACACGGTCTTGCTGATGCCCTCGATCGGGATGGGCTTGTCCGCGAGGATCCGGATCTCGTTGTAGCCCCGGCGGAAGAAGTCGGTGCGAACGCCCAAGACGAACTTGTCCGCCACCTTGGGGTCGATTCCGACGTACCTCTCGTCCGCGATGGGCTCGTTGGCCTTGCCGGCCGGGCTGCCCTCGAAGAGGCGGTACTGGATGGTTCCCTCGTCGGGGGAGATGAAGGCCTTCCAGAAGCCGGCGGCCTCGAATTTGTCCACCGAGACTTCCTTGAGCTTCTGCTGGGCGGTGTCCACCCCGATGTCGTTGGGGTTCGGATCCCCGACCGCGGTCTGGGCGGAAACAAAGGCCGCGAGGCACAGGGCAAGGGCGATTAGGATGATCTTCTTCATGGCTGTTCTCCCTTATTTCCCCGAGCTCCAGGTCTGCTCGATGAGTTCGGGCGAGGTGAGCGCGTCGCCGTCATACATGTCCTCGTAGGTGTCCGTGAGGACCTTGAGCTGGTCGAAGTAGAAGTAGATAGCCTTCTTGTGGGCCGGCTCCTCGGCTCCCGCGGGGATGGCCGCCACCTCGGTGGGCCGGGTCCAGATCCGGAATTTCACCAGCTTGAGTCCCTCCAGCTTGGGAAGGTACTTCTTGGACTGGGGGATGTTCGAGGGGATGTTGATCCGGAAGTTCTTCCAGCCCACGTGGTTAAGGTCCCCCATGTAGATGGTGTGGACGATGCCCTTGTAGTCCCGGATGAACGCCTCGATGTAATAGTTGAAGTTGCCGGACCAGATCCACATGTCCAGCATGGCCACGCGGCCGGGCAGGGGAAGCTCCATGGGCTCGTACTTCACGCTGTCTCCGGATCCGGTCTTCTTGCCCGGGACGATGTCCACCCAGTTGTACTCTTTCCGGTCGAAGAGCATGGCCACGCCCAGGGTCTTGAGCTTGTCCTTGTCCTTGGGGTTGTAGCCGTAGATGGAGATCGGCCAGGAGTTGACGTAGGCCACCTTCGGGAACTCCGCGGTGGAGAACTTGCTACCCATGACGAACCAGGGCTGGGCCTCCGGATCGTCGAAATCCTGGATTATCTTCGATTCCAGGTTGACGGGTTTTTCCTGCGCGAAGACGCCCCCTGCGGACAGGAGGCTCACCAATATGATCGCAAGGCATATCGATCGGGAGACTCGTCGTTTCATTCGAATGGCTCCTTTTGCCCCATGAGTGAAATACCTGCGGTTGTACGAATTATAGATATCGGCCATTCCTTTGTCAAACAAATTGAGCCAATTTAAAAAGTCCGTCGCTTTTGAAACCGGCTTCGCGATTGTCCCCAATCGCGGATTAAAGGTAGCTGTTTACCGTCTCCGGGATGCGGATTCCATGGTTTCCGGCACGGGAATCGGGCCGGTTTTCCCCCGCTTCAGGGCGCTCCGGAACGCTCTAAAAAGGGTTCGGGCATCCCGGAGCAGAACCAGGTTCGTTCCGAGGTTTTCGGGAGGCGTAAGCGAGGACCGGAGCACCGTGAATCGGGGCCCCGGGGGCGGGTCGGACCGGGAAGGGGGGGACACCAGGATCCGGGCGGCCCGAAATCCCGCGGCTCCGGCGTCCAGGAGTATCGCCTTCGCTCCGGGGCCGCCAAGCCCGCGGAAAAGAGAGTCCGCCTGCCCTTCCGGGCCGGAAATCTCCAAGATCCGGACCGGGGTTCCCGGACGTACGGCATCGAGGCCTTCCCGGAAGGCTTCGGCCGCCTCGGCGGAACTCCCCGCCCCGGGAGACACCAGGATCACCGCCTCCGGAGGTTCCGGAAGCCCCTCCCCCCGGTCCTTCAGGAAAGAGGCAGCCCGGATTCCCGCTTCCCGGGCGGCCGGCGCTGGATCCCAGACAGCGGATACCGTGCGGCCCCCCTCGGGTATGCCCGTGCCCAGGATCCGGGCTTCCGGAAAGGCCTCCCGGACGGATTGGAGCTCGGAGGTCAGCAGGGGCGTGAGGAGGACGAAGTCCGGGGGACGGGTCGCGAATTCCTCGAACACCGATTCCCCCGTCCGGGCCGGATACTCCCGGACCGTCCAGCGGATGCCCGCGGCACGGAAGGTCGAGTAGGCCCTGGCCGCCCCGGGATCCAGGACGGATAGGGCGGGGTCGACCAGAATCAAGCCGCTGCGGGCGGAGCAGGAGGCGAGCAGACCCGCAAGGATCGCCAGGGCGAGTGGAAGGCATCGGACTGTCCCAAGGTCGCCGCGTCCTCGCATGTCCCGAATCCTACACCGGCCCCCGGGTTCCGGCAATCCGGTCCCGGGGCTTGACGTCTGCAAGGCCGCTTTCTAGACTATTCCGGAATCCATTCCCCCTAAGATAAGGAGCGAACGATGACAAGTTACAAGGAGCTCGGCCTGGTCAACACCGTGGAGCTCTTCAAGAAGGCGGTCTCCGGGGGCTACGCCCTGCCCGCCTATAACTTCAACAACATGGAGCAGCTCCAGGCCATCATCCAGGCCTGCGTGGAGACCCGATCACCCGTGATCCTCCAGGTCTCCGCCGGGGCGCGCAAGTACGCCAATTCCACCATGCTCCGGCACATGGCCCGGGGCGCCGTCGAGTACGCCAAGGAGCTCGGGTATCCCATCCCCATCGTGCTTCACCTGGACCACGGAGACTCCTTCGAGCTCTGTGTGGACTGCATCGAGAACGGATTTTCCAGCGTGATGATCGACGGTTCCCACCTCCCCTACGAGGAGAACGTTGCCCTGACCAAGAAAGTCTGCGAGTACGCCCACTCCCGGAAGGACTACGTTTCCGTGGAAGGCGAGCTCGGGGTCCTGGCGGGCGTGGAGGACGACGTGTCCGCGGAGCACAGCCACTACACCCGGCCCGAGGAGGTGGAGGACTTCGTCAAGAAGACCGGGGTCGATTCCCTGGCCATCTCCATCGGCACCAGCCACGGCCGGGCCAAGTTCAAGCCCGAGCAGTGCACCCGGGACGCCAACGGGATCCTGATACCGCCCCCCCTGAGATTCGACATCCTCAAGGAGATCGAGAAGCGCATTCCGGGCTTCCCCATCGTCCTGCACGGATCGTCCAGCGTGCCAGTGGAGTACGTCAAGATGATCGAGCAGTACGGCGGCCGCTTGCCGGACTCCGTGGGCATCCCCGAGTCCCAGCTCCGGGAGGCCGCCAAGAGCGCGGTCTGCAAGATCAACATCGACTCCGACGGCCGCCTGGCCATGACGGCCCTGATCCGCAAGGTCCTGGCCGAGAAGCCCGACGAGTTCGATCCCCGCAAGTACCTCGGCCCCGCCCGGGACGAGCTCAAGAAGCTCTACGCCCGGAAGAACCAGGACGTCCTGGGGAGCGCGGGCCGGGCCTAGCGCCGGTTCGGGGGGCGCGCTGGAAGCCGCCCCCCTCGCGCAGCCGGGGAATAGCTCCTGGCCGCCCTCGTCGCGGAACCGACCGCCGGAACGAAGCCCGCCGCCGCCTCGGATGCCTAAGATCCAGGTTTTCCGTGAAATAAGAACAGGATTATCATGATTAAGCGGATTGACAGGATTGGGTGATAGCGCTGGTGTTTCCCCGATCCTGTTAATCCGCACAACCTCGATAATCCTGTTCCGAATCGCCCGATTCTGCTATTTTTCTCTTCTTTCTTCTTTCTTCTCTCTTCTCCGTGCTCTACGTGTCCTCCGTGGTGATCCCTGGAACGGTTCTTCTATCCCCGCAGCCGCGCTATCTCCCCCCGGGCCAGTTCGTCGCAGCGCTCGTTGAGCTCCTCCCCCGCGTGGCCCTCCACCCAGACGAAGCGGGTCGGCCGGGTCGCCGCCAGCCGGTCCAGCTCCTCCCATAGTTCCCGGTTCTTCACGGGAGACTTCGAGGCGGTCCGCCACCCGTTCCGCTTCCAGGCGTGGATCCAGGAGGTGATCCCGTTCTTGACGTACTGGGAGTCCGTCCGCACCTCGACGCCCCGGCCCGGGGGAATGGATTGCAGGGCCTCGATGACGGCGATCAGCTCCATCCGGTTGTTCGTGGTCGATGCCTCCCCCCCGGAACCCTCCCGCCGGGTCCCGTCTTCGAGGGCCACCCAGGCCCAGCCGCCCGGTCCGGGATTCCCGGAGCAGGCCCCGTCGGTGTAGACGATCACGTCCGCCACGGCGTCACCCCGCGAAGACCAGGCTAAGCGCCGGGATGTAGGTGATCAGGATCACCACCGCCAGCTGGAGCAGGAACCAGGGCGACACGGACTTCCAGACCCTGCCCAGGGGGCGGTCGAAGGCGTAGGAGGCCAGGAAGAGGTTCATCCCGATCGGTGGGGTTATGAATCCCACCATCAGGTTCGACACGAAGATGATCCCCAGGTGGATGGGATGGATCCCGAAGGCCTGTCCCACGGGGATTACCAGGGGCGCCAGGACCAGGATGGCGGAAAACACGTCCATTAGGCAGCCCGCGGCCAGGAGCAACAGGTTCAGCAGGAGCAGGAACAGCAGCTTCGAGCTGATCTGGGAGGTGACGAAGGCCGCGGCCATGTCCGGGATCCCCGAGTCCACCAGGAAATAGGAGAAGGCCCGCGCGGCGGCCAGGAGGATCAGGGTTCCGCCGATGACGGGGAAGGCCTTGGCGGCGGAGGCGGTCAGGGATCGTACATTGAACTCTTTTCGGGCAAGACCGTAGACCGCGGTGTACAGGACCGATAGGGCCCCGATTTCCATGAGCGTGGCCGTGCCCGAGAAGAATAGCAGGGCGATCCCGAAGGGCAGGAAGGTTTCCGGCAAGGCCGCCCAGAGGGATTTCCGGATGGAGGGCCGCTCCACGGGGACCGCGGGACGGGACATCCCGGCCGCGGCGCCCTTTCGTTCCCGGGCGGCGAAGTAGATCCCCGCCCCCGCAGTTACGGCCACGAAGAGGAGGCCGGGGATGACGCTGGAACGGAAGAAGGCCAGTATGTCCAGGGGGTTTTCCGGGCCGTAGGAATACTGGGCCGTGACCGCGTACACGATGACCGCCATGCTCGGGGGAAAGAGGAGGCCCACCGCCCCGCTGGCGGTCAGAAGGCCCTTGGCCGTGTCGTCCCCCAAGCCTTCGGCGTCCACGAGGACCCGCGCCAGGAGGGGGCCCAGGGCCAGGATCGCGACCCCGGAGGAGCCGGTGAACACGGAGAAGAAGGCGCAGACCGTCACCGCCGCGACCGCCGCCCCGCCCCGGACCCGGCCGAAGAGGGCGCGGAAGAGGGTGACCAGCCGTTCCCCGGAGTTGGTGCCCGCCAACAAAAAGCCCGTAAGGGTGAACAGCGGCACCGCCGCGATCTGGGGGCTCCGGAGCATCGCGTAGGATTCGGTGACCGCCAGCTCGATCAGGGACCCGTCCGCGGTGAAGAGGATGGCGGCCAAACCCGCCAGGACGACGAAGAGAGGGGTCCCCAGGAAGGCCGAGACTCCCAGGGCTAGGGCAAGGATCAGGCCGAGGGCCCGCATGGACCCTTGGGATGCCGCGGCGAGGGAATCCAGGAGGGGGGAAAAAATCCCGGCCAGGGAAGCCAGGTTGCCTAGGCTGGGGGAGGCCAGGAAGATACCCGCCAGGATGCCCGCCGCCGCGGCCGCCCGGGGCGCGCCCTTGACCCGGAGAACATCCAGGACCAGCATGCCCAGGAATCCCGCGGGCAAGGCCAGGGCGAAGATCCAGTACGGCACGAAGCCCGCCCTCTCGGCCCGGTCGAAGCCCAGGAGAGCGAAGGAAAGGGTGCCCGCCACGAATGCGGACTCCACGGCGCAGCTGAAAAAGGAGACCACCGAGGACTGGATCCGGTGCCGGGTGTCGATGCCGTGATGGGGAGTCTTGGTCAAGGCCAGGTGGTCGCCGTCCAGGGATGTGATGACAGCGCCCGCGAAGGCGAGGACGAGCACGGATTGGATGGAGAAGGGGGAGGCGCCCGGGATGCCCCATTGGAAGATGCGGAGAATGAAGAAATCCAGCACCGGCACCGCCACGGCCGCGGCCGCGGCGACGGTGGCTACGAGCTTCGCCGCTTTCCGGAACCCCGGGGCCGCGACGGACGCGGACTCGGCCGCGCCTTCCCCCTGCTTGCCGCCGCGATCGCTCACGGGCGGCTCCGGGAGCGAACGGCCCGGTCGATGGCGTCCAGGACCTCCTTGGAGAAGAGGTCCCGAACGAAGCGCTCCCGGTTGGCCACAAAGACTTCATACCAGGCGGCCCGGTCCGCGGCGGAAAGGGGAACGACGGTGAGCCCGTCGGAGGTCATGGCCTTGATGGCCGCCTCGTCCAGGCGGTCCGCTTCCCGACCCAGGTCGTCGCCCATCTTGTCCGCCGCTTCCATAAGGGGTTTTCGCAGATCCGGAGGCACGCGCTCCCAGCTTCTGGTGTTGATCAAGGCGGCGCCCACGAAGGGGGAAATTTTCATGTCGCTGAGGTAGGGCAGGTAGGACTTGAAGAAGGACCACTGGGCCTGGACGAAGGCCGGAGCGATGAGCAGGGCGTCCACGGCGCCCGTGGCGATCTGCCCCACCAGGTTCTGGACGTCCACCTGGACGGGGACCGCCCCCGCCGCCTGGAGCATCCGGCTCATCTTGCGGTCGTCCACGGGCACCGCCACCTTGAGGTTCTGGATGTCCGAGGGCTTGGACACCGGGCGGCGGGAGAAGAGCCAGACCCAGCCCGCGGAGGAATAAGTCAGGATCGTGTATCCCTTCCGTCCTAGCTCGGCGCGGAAGGGTGCGTCCAGTTCCTTTAGGACCGCCCGGAGCTCGGCGTCGTCCCGGACCAGGGTCGGGATGCTAAGGGCCAGGATGTCCTCGTAGATCAGGGACAGCCCCGTGCTGGGGAAGACTCCCGCGTCCAGGCCGAAGCGCATCTTCTGGATGATGGAATTGTCGTCCCCCAGGGTGCCGGCATAGACCGTCAGGGTGACCTTGCCGCCGGAGATGCGCCTCCAGTCCGCGGCCAAGCGGTCCAGGCTCATGCCCCAGGGGCTGTTCTTAGGCGCCGCCACGCCCATCTTGAGGTTCACCTGCCCGAATGCGGAGGCGGCCGCGAGGGCGAGCATAAAAATGAGGATCGGGGTTCTGCGGTTCACGGTATGGGGCCTCCATTCGGATTATTCGAGGACAAGGAAGATTTCCTGCGCCCGGGCAAGGAGCCGCTTTGCGTTGCGCTGGGCGACGATATTGGCCAAACGCCCCGAGGGGTCCGCGTCGACGTCCACGGCCAGGGCGGCATCCAGGGCTTTCTTGAACGCCGGGTAGTCCTGGCGGGCGACGCACACCGATGAGGCGTAGGATACGTAGGGAGAGGCCCGCAAGCCCCGGGCCGCCTCCAGGGCGCGGCGATAGGCCTCCTCCGCGCGATCCATCCCTCCGCCCAGATCCCGGGGCAGGGAGGGGGCGAGGGAGATGAGCAGCTCCTGGAGGGCTCCGAAGTTCCAGTCCGGGTCCAGTTCCAGGGCGCGCTCCACCAGGGCCACCGCCGAGGCCAGGTGCTTGGACACGGCGGGATCGAAGGGATCCAGAGAGAAAGCTCCCAGGGCGGAGGCGCCGGTCCAGTAGAGGAGGGGTACGTCCTTGGCGTTCAGCCTGGAAAGAGGGGCCTTGTCCCCCGCGGCCAGAGCCGCCAGGATGCCCGGCCGGCGTCGTTCCAGGGCCGCGGAGGAGCGGCGGAAGGCCCGCTGGAGGAGGCGCTTGGCTCGCAGATTGGCTTCCATCCGGGCGTCCACCTCTTCGGAGGGGATGTCCGCGGCGTCTGCGCTTACGAATCCCATGGCGTACATCACCGCCAGGGAGGAAGCGGTGACGGCGCGATCGATGTCCTTAGGTCTTGAATCCGCAAGGATCTCGGAAGCCTTGAGCAAAAGGGGCAGGCTCTGGCCGACCAGCTCCGGATCCTCCTCGGAAAGGAAGGCATCCGTTGCCCTTGTCCCCAAGGTGAAGATCGAACAGGAGGATAGCAAGGCCGCCGACAGGAGGATCGCCGGGATGGATAGTTTGGACATAAATATATATTGTAGGGAAGCGCCTTTCTTGTCAACGCTTGCCATTTCCTTCCGGCGTCGATACTCTTGTTCCCATGCTCCGTGAATTCCGGACCCTCCTCCCGTACTTCCGAAAGTACCGGTACAACTACTTGTTCGGCCTTGCGTTCCTGGTAACCGTGGACGCCGCCCAGCTCGCCATACCCCAGTTCGTGCGCAGGGCCGTGGACGGACTGTCCCTAGGCCGGACGGCGGAAATCCCGAGGCTGGCTCTGTACATCGTGGGCGTCGCGGCCGTCGTCGCCGCGGGGCGTTTCCTTTGGAGGTATTTCCTTCACGGCGCCGCTCGACGCATCGAGGTGGAGCTCCGGGACCGCCTGTTCGACCACTTCATGGTGCTTCCCTCGGCCTTCTACCAGAAAAACAAGATAGGCGACCTCATGGCCCGGTCTACGAACGATCTTCAGGCCATCCGGATGGCCTCCAGCATGGGGCTGGTGACCTTTATCGACGGGGTTTTCATGTCCGCGGCCATCCTGGTCATCATGACCGCCCGGAATCCCCGCATCACCTTGTACACCATCCTTCCCCTCGTCCCCATCACGGCCTTGATCCTGGTCTTCGGGAAGATGGTAGGCGCCCGGTTCAAGCGGGTTCAGGAGCTCTACTCCAAGCTTTCCGACGTGGTCCAGGAGACCATGACGGGCATCCGGGTGGTGAAATCCTTCGTCAAGGAGGGCGTCTTCGCGGACCGGTTTTCCGGGGCGAACGACGAATACCGGGACGCCTCCATGGGCCTGGCCAAGATCTTCGGCTTCTTTTTTCCTTTCATATCCTTCCTGTCGGGCTTGACGACCCTGATCCTGCTCTGGGCCGGCGGAGGGGCGGTGATCGAGAACCGGATGAGCCCCGGAGACATCACCGCCATGCTCGCCTACCTGGAGATGCTGATCTGGCCCATGATCGGGGCGGGGTTCACGGTTAACATGATCCAGCGGGGCGCTACCTCCCTGAAGCGGGTCAACGAGATTCTGGACGAAAAACCCGAGGGAGCAGATCGGGTGGGGGCGATCCGGACGGTTCCTTACTGCCGGGCTCCCTCGGACGGGACCCCGGCCTTGGAGTTCCGGTCCCTGACCTTCGCCTACCCGGAGGCCCAGGATCCGGCCCTGCGGGACCTGTCCCTCTCGGTAGCCGGTGGCACGACCCTGGGCATCCTGGGCCGGATCGGGAGCGGCAAGAGCACCCTCCTTAAGCTCCTCCCCCGGATGCTGGAACCCCCCGAGGGGACCGTCTTCCTTGCGGGACGGGATGTCCTGGACTACGACCTGGAGACCCTGCGCGGGACCTTCGGCTTCGTGCCCCAGGACACCTTCCTGTTCTCGGACACCGTCCGGGCCAACATACTCTTCGCGGCCCCGGATCTTTCTCCGGAGCTTTTCGACCGGGTCACCTCCATCAGCGCCATTGACCGGGATGTGAGGGACTTCCCCGCGGGGTGGGATACGATCGTGGGAGAGAAGGGACTTACCCTTTCGGGGGGCCAGAAGCAGAGGATCGCGATAGCCAGGGCTTTGGCCGCGGATCCGGAGATCCTGGTCTTCGACGACGCCCTGTCCGCGGTGGACACGGAGACGGAGGAACGGATCCTGGGAGCCCTGTTGTCCTGGAGGGCCGGGCGGACGAACATCATCATATCGAACCGGGTGTCCACTCTTCGACACGCGGACCGCATCGCCGTGCTGGAAGCGGGAGCCCTGGCCCAGTACGGTACCCACGAGGAGCTCCTGGCCCGGCCGGGGTTCTACTCCGAGATCGCCCGCCTCCAAGCCCTGGTGCGGGAACCCGCCTTGTCCGTCCCCGGACGGGCCGGTTCGGAGGAGGAACCTCGAAAGGGCCGTGAGGCGCCGGAAGGAAGGCCCCTCCATGGCTGATTTCTTCGACTCCGACGTCATCACGAAAGAGTATGACCCCCGGATCATGCGGCGTATCCTGGGTTACGTCCGGCCCTACCGGCGCCTGGCCGTCTACGCGGTGGCCGCCCTCTTTCTGGCCACCGCGGGGGAGCTCGCCCTGCCGGTCCTGATCAAGCATACCGTGGACGACGCCCTGATGCCCTCTTGGTACGGCCTCCGGGTGGATATCCTGGAACGGCCCGAGGCCGTCCATCTGGGGCTCTCCGGCAGGGAGCCCGAGGCCCTGGGCCGAGTATGGGTCAAGGCGGACCGGGTCTCCCGGCTCTCCGCGGTCCAGAGGGATGCCCTGGCGGAGACGGGGATCTTGGATCGGGAGCCCCTGTACCTGGCTAAGCTTCGACCCGGGGACGCCGATGCGAACCGGGTCCTGGCCGTCCT
The DNA here is from genome assembly GCA_012517645.1 of Treponema sp. Classification (GTDB taxonomy): domain Bacteria; phylum Spirochaetota; class Spirochaetia; order Treponematales; family UBA12059; genus JAAYUR01. The sequence goes on along the minus strand of JAAYUR010000171.1, from coordinate 1,542 downwards.
GGGTTCCGGGGCCGAACGGGACGGATCCTGGGCCGCGATACGACCCGAATCCCTGCGATCCCTCGCTCCGGCGGACGCCCGGATCCTGCGGGATCGGGACCGACGGGTCGTCTTGGCGTACCTGGCGGCCTTCTTCCTGATCCTGGCCCTGGTCCTCCTTACGACCTATGCCCAGATATGGGCTTCCGCCCTGATCGGCCAGAACGTCATTAAGGATCTCCGGATGGAGCTCTTCCGGCACACTTCGGGCCAATCCCTGGCCTTCCTTTCCCGCCATCCGGTGGGGCGCCTGGTGACCCGCCTGACCGGGGACGTCGAGACCCTCAACGAGTTCTTTACCAGCGTGGTGATCTCCTTCGCGAAGGACGCGAGCCTCATGATCGGGGTCTTGGCCGCCCTGGTGATCCTCAGCCCCCGGCTGGGCTTCGTGGTCCTGGCCACCCTGCCGCCCGTGCTTGCGGCCACCACCGTGTCCCGGATCAAGGCCCGGGACGCCTTCCGGCGCCAGCGCCAGTGGCTGTCCAAGGTGAACTCCTTCCTCTCCGAGCACCTGTCCGGAGTCTCGGTGGTGAAGCTCTTCGCGGGGCGCGGCCGGAGTTCCCGGGAGTTCTCCAGATTCGACGCGGAACTCTTGAAAGCCAACCTCGGGGAGATGTACGTTTTCGCCACCTTCCGCCCAGTGGTCGAGTTCTTGGCCTCCTGTTCCCTGGCGGTCCTCCTCTGGTACGGCGCGGGCCTCCACACGTCGGGCGCCGTTTCCCTGGGTACCCTCATCGCCTTCATCAACCTGGTGAGGATGTTCTACAACCCCGTCCAGGATATCTCTGAGAAGTACACCATCCTGCAGAGCGCCATGGCCGGGGGGGAGAGGGTCTTCAAGCGCCTGGATTCCCGGGAGGTCATCGAGGACGCGGGCAGGATCACTCCGCAGAAACCCGTCCGGGGTCGGATCGAGTTCGAACGGGTCTGGTTCGCCTACAAGAACGAGGAATGGGTCCTCAAGGACCTGTCCTTCACCGTGGAGCCGGGGGAGATGGTCGCCATCGTCGGCTACACCGGCGCCGGCAAGACCACCATCGCCAACCTCCTGGCCCGGATGTGGGACGCCCAGAAGGGCCGGATCCTGGTGGACGGAATCCCCATCCGGGACATCCCCCTGCAGGAACTCCGTAGGACCGTCCAACCCGTGCCCCAGGACGTCTTCCTCTTCTCCGGATCGGTGGCGGAAAACATCCGGCTGGGCAGTCCCTTCACGGACGAGGAGGTGGAGAAGGCGGCCAAGATCGTGCACGCCCACGGCTTCATCTCGAGACTGGAGGGGGGGTACGAGGCGGACCTCTCGGAAGGGGCCTCGAATATCTCCACGGGTCAGCGCCAGCTCATCTCCTTCGCCCGGGTCGTGGCCCACAACCCGGCCATCGTCATCCTGGACGAGGCCACCAGCTCCGTGGACACGGAGACCGAGAAGCTCGTGCAGAAGGGCCTGGCGGAACTTCTCAAGGGCCGGACCAGCGTGGTGATCGCCCACAGGCTTTCCACCAT
>JAAYUR010000058.1 GCA_012517645.1 Treponema sp. | reverse complement strand
CGTGCCCGAAAACGGGCAAAAAAAGACCCGAGCCCAGGCTCGGGTCTCTGTGACGGATCGCCGCTTTACCGGATGGCGATCTTCCTGGGCAGGGCGGCTTCCTTGACCTTGAGGGTCAGGGTCAGGATTCCGTCCGAAAGCTTGCCGTCCACGCCCTCGTGGTCGATGGAATCGTCCAGAGTGAAGGTCTTGCGGAAGTCCCCGCTCCTGCGTTCCCGCAGCAGGTAGGTTCCCTCGGGGGCGGAGTCGGACCGCTTGCCCAGGATCACCAGCTCGTTGCCCTCGATCTTGATCTCCAGGTCTTCCTTGCGGACTCCGGGCAGTTCCACCGTGACCGTGACCTTGCCCTCATCCTCGCAGATGGAGCAGGCCGGATTGACGAACCGCCGCTTCGGGGCGGTCAGGCTTTTCGTCGCTTCCATGGCTTCCTCCTTGCCGATTTTAGTTGACGTTTACGGTGATCAGTCGAGGTTTCACCTCGTCCCGCTTCTGGACCGTGATGGTGAGCACTCCGTCCTTCAGGTCCGCGCTCACCTTTTCGGGGTCCGCGGTATCCGGGAGATTCAGGGTCCGGCGGAAATTGCCGCTCCAGGTCTCCTTCCGGAAGAACTTGCGGCCCTTGTCGCCCTTCTCCTCCTCCTTCTTTTCTCCCTGGATGCTCAAGACCGTGTCGGTCAGGGTGACGTTGAGGTCCTTCTTGGAGATCCCCGGCACGTCCACGTTCACCACGAAGGCGTCCCGGGTCTCGATGACGTCCACGGCGGGGGTCAGGGTCCGATCGAAGATCCCGCGGGCCTCGGGGCTCCGGAAACCTTCCATCAACCGCTCCATCTCGTCCCGAAAGAAGTCCAGGGAATCGAAGAAGTCCAAGGCCGTAGCCGGCTCCCAACGGTTGGTATACATATGCACCTCCTTCTATTTCGGGGCCTCGCCCCGTATTCGGCGCCGGAGCGCCGGAATCGTTCGCTTCGTCTATTTAATAGCAGGTTTCATGCCAAGTAAGCCAGAAAAGTTTCTGCAAAATTACTGCGGAATTAAATATATGTATAATAAAAAGATAGATCCCATCTCCAAAACCCGGGGAATTGGGCCCGGCTTTCTCGGAGGAGGGCTTTTCAAAATAAAATTGTTTCGAATGGAAATATTGTGTATAAATAACCCGACTAGTTGTGTAAAAAAGAAACATTGCTCGGGCAGGAGATCAGGCAGTTGTTTCCAGGCCTGCTATTCCAGACGCCTCCGGCTCCGGTATACTCCCCCTATGAGCACCTTCCTGATCGCCCTGCTCCCGGTCTTCGGCTGGGGGACCTGGCTGGCGGTTTCCCAGGATGTCCGATCCCCGAACCCTAGGGCAAAAACCTTGTATGCCGTCCTGGCCAACGCGGCGGTCTCGACACTGGTCTTCGTCTCGACCGGATCGTCCTGGGACCGCCCTTCCTTTTGGCCCGTCTTCCTGGGCGGACTGCTCTGGTCCGTGGGAGGCGTGGCCGCCTTCGCGGCCTCGGAGACGATCGGTCTGGCCCGGGGCGCGGGTATCTGGGTGCCCGTGAACCTGGCCGTGGGACTCGGATGGGGAATCTTCCTTTTTCGGGAGCTAAAGGGCGCGTCCTCCGGAGCGGCGGCCCTGACGGCGGCAGCCGCGGCGATCCTGACGGGGGGCGTCCTGCTCATCCTGTCCGCCCGAAGAGGAACGGCCTCGCCTCCCGGGGAGCGCGAGGACCGGAAGCCGGGCGGTACGGATACCGGACGGGCCGGGAAGGGCCTGCTTCTGGCGGCCCTGGCGGGCCTCTTTTTCGGGACCTACTTTATCCCGATACGAGCGAGCGGGGTTTCCGCCTGGAGCGCCGCCCTGCCTATGAGCCTGGGGATGGCCGCCGGGACGCTCGCGCTCTGTCTGGTCTATCCCGCCCCGCCGACCTTCTCGCGACCGGGCCACTACCTCCGTTCGGGGCTTTCCGGCGTACTATGGGCCGCCGGAAACTACGGGATGCTTCTCTTGACCGAACGGATCGGAACGGGCAGGGGTTTTTCCATCGCCCAGCTCAATATCATCGTGAGCGCCCTGGCGGGAATCTACGTTTTCCGGGAACCGCCTCCGAGAACCCGGGCCGCCCGGATCGTCCTTGCCGGATGCGTCATAGCCGCGGCGGGAGGCGTCCTCTTGGGTCTTGTGAAATGAAGCGGAAGCGGCGGATAGCCTAGCCGAAGCTGCGAACCCCTCTCTCCAGGTCCAGGAGGGCCTGCTTCCTCCAGAGGCCTCCGCCGTACCCGCCTGCCCGGCCGTCGGCGTTCACGACCCTGTGGCAGGGAACGACCAGGGCTATGCGATTCAGCCCGTTGGCGTGCCCCACCGCCCGGGACGCCCCGGAAGCGCCGATCCGCTCCGCCAGGGCCGCGTAGGAAAGCGTTTTGCCGTAGGGTATCCCGAGCAGCCCTCGCCACACGCGCTCCTGGAAATCCGTACCCCTTAGGACCACGGGCACCGAGAACTCCCGGAGGGTCCCGGAAAAGTATCCGCCGAGCTCCTTCCGAAGGAGGGAGAAATGTGGACTTTCCGCGGGGATCATGGGCAGGCGGAAACGGTGACGGAGAGCTTGGAGCTGGGCTTCCAGCATCCTGCGGTCCGAGAACTCCAGAAGGCAGAGACCCTCGTCCACGGCTCCCGCGGCCATGGGACCCAGGGGGGTCTCGATCCAGCCCAGGCGGATGAAGTCCCGGGAGCCCGGGACCCCGGAATCCGCGGCTCTTATACCCGAGGCCACGGAGCCCGGCGGGGTTCCGAAGACTTTTCCGAAGGCCTCCCGGAAGCCGGAAAAGGACTCCCAGCCGTGCTCCAGGGCGGCGTCGTCCACGGTTCCGCCTCGCCTCAGCGCGTCGAAGGCGCGGCCGAGCCTACGGGCACGGTTGTACGCCTGAAAGGTCATTCCGTAGGCCTGCTTGAACCAGCGTCGGGCCGAGGCGGGGTCCACTCCCAGGTCCCGGAGGTCCTGGTCCCGGAACCTGCGTTCCGGGTCCGCCTCCACGGCGTCCAGGAGCTTCCGGACCCAATCCGGCGCCCGGCCCCCGGCTTCCAGGGGGCGGCATCTAAGGCAGGGCCGGAAACCCGCGAACAGGGCTTCCCGGGGGGTTGCATAGTACTCCACCCGGCCCTCCCCGGGCTTCCGGGCCGGGCAGGAGGGACGGCAGAAGATCCGGGTGGTCGTGACCGCGGCGTAGAAGACTCCGTCGAAGCCGGAGTCCCGTTCTCGGAACGCCTTTTCCATCACCTCCAGGGGTGGAAGGATCGATCGTGCTTCCATAGGTTCCTCCAATCCGAGAGCCATACGATACAGCCGGAACAGCTTGGATTTCCACCGGAAAATGGACAGGGAATCGCGATCCGTTTATAGTGTCACGAAGCTTGTGAAGGAGGGCGATCGTGGAACACCGGGGACAGAGTTCGGCCAGGAAGGTCGATCGCGGAGCCTTGCTGAGGCGGGCGTCCCTGATCGCCCTGTTCGGGAATGCGATCCTGGCCCTGGCGAAAATCGGGACCGGAATCTGGGCCGGAAGCCTGGCGGTGTTGGGGGACGGGATCGATTCCTCAACGGACGTCGTGATCGCCGCCCTTTCCTTGTTCGTCGCGGGAGTCGTAGCCCGGCCCGCGGACTCGGATCATCCCTGGGGCCACGGACGGGCGGAGACCGTGGCCACCACGGCCCTTTCCTTTATCCTCTTTTTCGCCGGGGGACAGTTGATTCTCTCCGGGTTGGGCAAGCTCTTCCGGCCGGAACCCCTCCGGATACCGGATCCAGCTGCCCTGTTCGTCACGGCGGCCTCCATGGCGGGCAAGGGTTTCCTGGCCTGGACCCAATTCCGGTACGGGCGCAAGGCGGACAGCGCGATGCTGAGGGCGAACGGCAAGAACATGGCCGGGGACATCGCGATCTCCGGGGCGGTCCTGGCGGGCTTGTTCCTGGCCGTGGCGGCGAACATACCCGCGGCGGATCCGGTCGCTGCGGTCCTGGTCGGGATGTGGGTGATCCGGAACGCCTTCGGCATATTCCGGGAGGCCAACCTGGAGCTCATGGACGGGAACGCGGATACTTCCCTATATGGCCTCTTGTTCGAGGCGGTCCGATCGGTTCCGGGTGCGGGCAAACCCCACCGAGCCCGGATGCGACGCATAGCGGGTACCTGGGACATCGACCTGGACATCGAGGTGGACGGGGACATGACCGTCCGG
>JAAYUR010000287.1 GCA_012517645.1 Treponema sp. | reverse complement strand
GGCGACTCTACGGCTTCCGGGAGCGGCGGATCTCCGGGCCCCGGGACGTCTTCCCCCTGGTGGCCCACTGGGCGGACCGGGCCAAGGAGCGCTTCGCTGTCCTGACCCTGAACGGCGCCCACGAGGTCCTGGCCGCCCGGGTCGTCTCCGTGGGCCTGGTGAACCGGACGGTCGTTCACCCTCGGGAGGTCTTCGCGGAGGCCATCGCGGACCGTGCCTGCGCGATCATCGCCGCCCACAACCATCCCTCCGGCCGCCTGGACCCCTCCCCGGAGGACCGGGAGATCACCGAGCGCCTCCGGGATGCCGGGGCCACCCTGGGCATCCCGCTCCTGGACCACGTGATCTTCTGCCCCGACGGGTACTGGAGCTTCGTGGAACACGGGCTATTGGAGCCCCAGGAGGAGGGGGGATAGCCGGACGGCGGGGCCCGTTCGAAGAACGCCGCGATCTGGCGGGCGAGGTCCCCGCAGTCGAACCTGCCCCTGCACAGCGCCCGGCGGATCCGTCGAGTGATCGGGCCGCTCACTCGCAACGATCGCAGCGATCGTTTCCGGGCAGGTCGCCCCCTCTATGATCCGGGAAGGGGAGGGCAGACTCTCCACTTGCAATTTTCCTCCGCCCCGCGAATCCTATACGGAGCGCATGCGGCGGTGTCGTACCCGCCGACCCATCCCGCCCCCCAGGAGAGCCCCATGGCAACGGACCTCGACCTTTCATTCCGGATCGGCGACGTGACCTTCCGGCATCCCTTCCTCGTCGGCTCCGGGCCGACCGTGACGACGGTGGACAAGATCCGCCGGGCCGAGGACGCGGGTTGGGCGGGCGCCTCGATCAAGCTGGCCATCGAGCCCTTCCCTTACCTCAATTTCCCGCCCCGGTACCGCTGGCTCAAGAAGCCCCGCTACCACATCTTCACCGCCGAGCGCAGGCTCACCGCCGAGGAGGCCCTGAAGTTGACTGAGGAGGCCTGCCGGAAGACTTCCCCGAACTTCGTGGTCATCCCGACCATGCCCTACGACGGCGAGGACCTCGAGGGCTGGGGCCGCCTGGCCCGCCGCTTCGTGGACGCCGGGGCGCGGATCGTCGAGCTCAACCTCTGCTGTCCGAACATGTCCTTCAACCTCTCCTCCACGGGGGCCTCCACCACCAAGCACACCGGAGCGAGCCTGGGCAACGACATGGAGGAGATGCCCAAGGTCGTTCGGACCGTGAGCGAGGCGGCCGGCGTCCCGGTCATCGCCAAGTTCTCCGCGGACGGGAACCTGGCCCCCCTGGCGGGACGGACCGCCGTCCGGGCAGGGGCCGCGGCGATCGGGCACAACGGGAACCTCCTGGGGATCCCGGACATCGACATCCGGGATCCGATGAAGAGCATCTACCGCCTCCAGGACCAGATCACCCTGGGTTGCATGTCCGGGCCCGCCATCCGGCCCCTGGCCCTGCGAACCACCTACCAGATGCGTCAGGCCGCAGGTCCCGAGGCCGTCCTGATCAGCTCCGGCGGGGCGACGGACCTGGCGAGCTCGGTGGAGCACCTCCTGGTGGGGGCCGACGCGGTCTGGATCTGCACGGAGACGATGCTCCGGGGCTTCGACTGGCTGCCGAAGATGCTGGACGAGTTCACCGCCTACATGCGGGACATGGGGTTCTCGCGGCTCGCGGACCTGCGGGGCCTGCTGTCGAAGAACATAGCCGACGCCAGCGAGCTCACGGTCCACGCCGGACGGGCCGGCCTGGACGAAGGGAAGTGCAGCGCCTGCGGGGCCTGCTGGAACATCGGCCACTGCTGCGCGATATCCCACCCGGAGGGCCGTACCGTCTACGATCCGGAGCTCTGCCGGGCCTGCTCGACCTGCGTGGACCTCTGCCCGACCGGGGCCTTCCGCATGGAGAGGTCGGGTTGACGGAAGAAGCCCGCGTTCGGAGAGGGGCGTCCCGAAGACTCGCCTCGGACTGAGGCGGGGTCTTCAGCTCGGGCCGATTCATCCGATCCTCGATAGGTTCCTGAAAGGCCGGCAGGTACATCGGTCCAGGTTCAGCCCTTCCATTCCCCCGGAAATCTAACCGTAAACACCGCCCCGCCCTGGGATGCGGCCTCGAAGGTTCCTCCGACCTGCCGGGCCAGGATGTCCACCAGGACCAGCCCGAGGCCTCCCGAGGACCCGATGGTGAATCCCTCCGGAAGCCCCTGCCCGTCGTCCCGGACCTCCAGGACCGCCGCGGGTCCCTCCGCGCGGAGGGAAACCCGGACCGTGCCCGGCCGGCCCTCCGGAAAGGCGTGCTTGAGGCAGTCCGAGGCCAGCTCGTTGGCGATGATGCCCAGAGGAACCGCACGGCGTGAATCGATCCGGACAGCCTCCAAATCCTGCTCCAGGAGAATCCCCCGTTCCCGTGCGGCCTGTCCGGAGAACAGGGTCTCCACCACGGCTTTCAGGTATAGGTCGAGATCGACGCTGTCGGTCTCCCCGGACCGAAAGAGGTGTTCGTACAGGGAGGCTATGGCGGAGATGCGTCCTTCCAGCCCCTCCAGGACCGCCGTGGATCGAGGATCCTCCGCCCGTGAGGATTCGAGGCTCACCAGGCTCGCGATCACGGCGATGCTGTTCTTGATGCGGTGCTGGAGTTCCCGGAACAGCACCTCCTTCTCCCGGAGCGCCCGCTCCAGGTCCGCCTCGGTACGTCGCTGCTCCAGGAGGATGAGCCCCAGGCTCCAGCCGATGAGGCCGATATGGGACACAATGTAGGTGGCCAGGTTCATGGCGGAGGGGGAAAAGATCGAAGCCGGCGAGACAAACACCGTGACCAGGGCTCGGGCGGCGAAAAACCCCGCCAAGGCCAGGAAGGTGCCGGCAAGGAACAGGGTCAAGGGTCCCCGTTTCCAAGCCCGGGAGAACAGGACCAGCATCGAAGCTTCGACATAGAAGGCGGCGATCGCGAGGGAAAAGATCAGGATCCTAGCTCTAGTCGAGGGCAGGATAAAGGTGAAGAGGATCGCGGCGGCGGAATAGAGCAACCAGAACGTTCCGTAGCGGGTAAGGGGTGCCTTAAGCCGCCCAAGCCTTCGAATTCCGACCAGGATGAGCAGCTGACCCAGAATGATAGACGAATTGGCGAAGACCACGCTGAACCAGGGACCTACGATCCCCTGAGTCATGAGCCCCAGGACCCCCAGGACGTGAACCGTCGTGCCGGATCCCCAGAGAAGGGAAGGTCGCCCGGCTCCCTCAGCGGTACTATCGCGATAGATACCCGAAGCGAAAAAAAGCAAGCTGCATTCCACGCCGCTGATCAGCATCAGCAGGGCGATGGTTCTGGGATCCATCCGGCCGTACCCCCTGGTCGGGTTCTCCGGACAGTATACAGCACCCCCTGGAAGGATCAACCTGTATTTATCTCAAAAACCTCTTTTTTGTAGGCCGGCAAGGTTTTCGTTGACAGATCCGGATAACCATGGTAAATGGCAATTATGGTCATGTCATAAATATGACCATTACAATCCCGCCAGAGGAGGCTCTCAGTGACCCAAGAGAAGGCCCAGAGGAAATCGCTCATGATCCGATTCCTCGACGGAGTGGAGAAGGTCGGCAACAAGCTGCCCCACCCGTTCATCATGTTCGTCTCCCTTGCCGTGGGCGTCATCATCCTTTCAACGATCTTCGCGGCACTAAAGATCGAAGTCGTCCACCCGAGTACGGGGAAACCGGTCCTTATCAAGAGCCTCCTATCCAAGGACGGCATCCTGTACATGTTCAAGGACCTGATCAAGAACTTCGTGGGGTTTGCCCCCCTCGGACTCGTACTGACCATGATGCTGGGCATCGGGCTTGCCGAGCAGGTTGGCCTAATGAACACCATCATGAAGCGCTTCATCATGGGGGCTCCCAAGCAATTGCTCGTTTGGATAATCTTCCTGGTCGGTATCTGCGGCAACATCGCATCCGACGCCTCGGTCATCATCATTCCGCCCCTGGCGGGGGCGATCTTCTACGCCGCCAAGCGGAATCCCCTGGTAGGCATCGCGATCGGATACTCCGCGACCCTGGCGGGTTTCACCGCCAACCTGCTGATCGTCGGGACCGACGCTCTGCTGGCGGGCATCACCCAGGAAGCGGCCAAGATCGTCGATCCTGCGGCCACGGTTTCCCCGGCGGTCAACTATTTCTTCATGATCGTATCCACCTTCATCATGACGGTGATCGGAGTCTGGACCACCAGCTTCGTGGAGAAGAAGGCGGGCCCTTACAAGCCGAAAGAAGGTTTCGCGGTCCAGGAATTGACCATGGAAGTCTCGGACATCGAGAAGAAGGGGCTTCGGAACGCCGGTATCGCCTCCCTCGTCTATCTGATCGGTCTCGTGGCCGTGCTCTGGCCCAAGACCTCGATCTTCCGGAACGCCAAGGGCGGCCTCGTACCCTCTCCCTTCCTGGACAGCATCATCGCCTTCATTTTCCTTTGGTTTGTTTTGATCGGTATCGTATACGGCCGCACCACCGGGGCCATCAAGAAGGGCGGGGACGTGGCCAAGCACATGACCAACGCCACAAAGGACATGGCGGGATACGTCGTCCTGGTCTTCGTCATAGCCCAATTCGTAAGCTACTTCAACTGGACCAACATGGGACTGGTGCTGGCCGTTACGCTCGGCAACCTGCTCAAGGCCTGGAACTTCACGGGTATCCCCCTGGTCATCGGAGTCATCCTGTTCACCACCTTCGTGAACCTCTTCATCGGTTCCGGTTCCGCGAAGTGGGCCCTCCTGGCCCCGGTCTTCGTACCCATGTTCATGCTGTTGGGGTACAGCCCGGCGTTCGCACAAAACGTGTACCGCATCGGCGACTCGATGACCAACAACATCACGCCCCTTATGCCGTACTTCCCGGTCCTGCTGGGCTTCATCCGTAGGTACGACGAGGACGCCGGGATGGGCACCGTCATGTCCATGACCCTGCCGTTCAGCATCACCTTCGGCCTGGCTTGGATCCTCCAGGTCATCGCCTGGATGCTGCTGAACCTGCCGCTCGGACCCGGCGCCTTCATTCGCCTCTGATGTACACAAGGAAGGGTTCGCGTCGCCCGGACGCGGCCCTTCCGTCCCCCGGGCGCATCGCCGCCAGCCCGCCCGGCCGATCCTATTCTCCACCGAGGTATCGCCTTGATCGACAACCTAGAAATCACGCGCCGTGTCCAGGAGGCCCTGCCCTGGATCATCGAGAAGCGGAGGGATCTCCATCGTCACCCCGAGAGAAGCGGGAAGGAAACCCGCACCTCCGCCCTGGTCGTCCGAACCCTGGAGGAGCTGGGCGTCGAGGTTAGAACCGGATTCCACACGACGGGAGTCGCGGGGATCATCCGCGGATCCCGACCCGGCCGGACCGTGGGCCTGCGCTTCGACATGGACGCCCTGGAGATGCAGGAGCTCACGGACCACGACTTCCGTTCCGAGGTCCCCGGGATGATGCATGCCTGCGGCCATGACGGGCATACCGCCATGGGCCTGGGGGTGGCCAAGGTCCTATCGGGGATGCGGGAGGAGCTGGCGGGAACCGTCAAGCTCATCTTCCAGCCCGCCGAGGAGGACGCCCAGAGCGGCGGGGGCGCCCAGTACATGATCCGGGACGGGGTGCTCAAGGACCCCGATGTGGACGTTATGATCGGGATGCATCTTTGGCCGGACCTGGACCTAGGCGCCGTCGGCACCCGTCCCGGAGCCATGATGGCCGGCTCGGATCCCTTCATCATCAACATCCGGGGGAAGGGCGGCCATGCCTCCATGCCCCATACCGCGGCGGATCCCGTCCTGGCGGGTAGCCATATCGTGACGGCCCTCCAGAGTATCGTTTCCCGAAACGTCGACCCCTTCGCCCAGGCGGTCGTAACCGTCGGGGTCTTCCGGGGGGGCACCCGGTACAACGTGATCCCCGAGACCGCGACCCTGGAAGGCACGGTCCGAACCTTCGACGAGGCCGTCCGCCTCCAGGTACGGGACCGGGTCATCGCGATCGCCGAGAAGACGGCGGAAGCCCTTGGAACCGTCGCCGAGGTGGACTACCGCCTGACCTACCCGCCTCTGGTCAACGATCCGGGAATCTACGAGAGGGCAAAGTCCTGCATACAGGATATACTGGGACCGGATAACTTCATCGAGGTCCCCCGGCCGGCCCCGGGAGGGGAGGACTTCGCGTTTTTCGCCAAAGCCGTTCCCTCGGCCTTTCTTTTCCTGGGATACCGGAAACCCGGCGAGACGCCGGTCCAACCCCACAACCCCCATTACGACTTCGACGAATCCGCCCTTGGGGTCGGCGTTCGAGTCTTCCTTCGTTGCGCCCTGGACCTGGGGAAGGGAGTGTCCGCATGAAACCCGACGCCGCCGCGCTCCACGAGTTCATGACAGCCGAGCGCCGGGAATTCCATCGTCACCCGGAGAGCGCCTTCACCGAGTTCTGGACCGCCTCCCGGATCGCCGGATTCCTGGCCCGGGAAGGGTACGAAGTACAAGTCGGCCGGCAAATCATGGATCCCCGGTTCCGGATGGGCGTACCGGACGAGGGGATACTGGAAGCCTGCCGTCAGCGGGCACTGGATGAGGGGGCCGATCCCGCGTTCGTCGAGCGCATGCGGGGGGGCTTCACCGCCGTGGCGGGGATCCTCCGAAACGGATCGGGCCCCGTCCTGGGCTTCCGGTTCGACATGGACGCCGTCGACGTCCGGGAGTCCGAGGATCCGGATCACCTCCCCCGCAAACTCGGCTTCGCCTCCATGCACGAGGGGGTCATGCACGCCTGCGGACACGACGCCCATATCGTCACCGGGTTGGCTCTGGCCCGTATTTTGGCCTCCCACCGGGGATCCTGGGGCGGCACGGTCAAACTCATCTTTCAACCCGCCGAGGAGGGAGTCCGGGGAGCCCGGAGCATAGCCGAGAGCGGCTTCCTGGACGATGTGGACTTCATGATCGCCGGTCACGTAGGCATCGTGCCGGACGGTTCCCGGACCTTCTACAGTAGAGTCTCCGGCTTCTTGTCCACCACGAAGCTGGATTTTCATTTCACCGGCCGGGCGGCCCACGCGGGTGTAAATCCCGAACTGGGTCGCAGCGCTGTCCTGGCCGCCGCCGCGACGGCCCTCCAGATACAGGGCATCCCCCGGCATTCCGCGGGCGCTTCACGGGTCAACATCGGCAAGATCTCCGGAGGCACGGGACGCAACGTCATCCCGGAGCACGCCTTTCTGGCTCTGGAAACCCGAGGGCAGACATCGGAGATCAACGACTTCATGGCCGCCGAGGCCGTCCGGATCGCGGAAGGCGTCGGGCAGGCGTATGGAGTCCAAGTCCGGATCGAGAAGATGGGGGAGGCCTCGGATGCCCGGAGCGATCCGGACCTTTCCAAGATCGCGGCGGCCTGCGCCTTGGAAGCCGGGTACGAGCGCGCCGTGGAGGAGCCCCTGCCCCTGGGGGGCAGCGAGGATTTCAGCTTCATGATGAACCGGGTCGAGGCACGGGGGGGCAAGGCTCTCTACGTGGTGCTGGGTACCGAGCTCTCGGACGCCCACCACGCCCCGAGGTTCGACCTCCGGGAAAAGGACCTTCCCTTGGGAGCGCTCACCTTTGCCCTGCTGGCCCGGCGCCTTTCAAAGGGGGATACCGGGGACCGCTGACAAAATCCGGATAGGCGGGCGGGCGGAATGTCCGGTATAGTATCCCCATGAAGGTGAAGATCGGGCTCGTCGGCCCCGCGGACTCCCTGGAACGCATTCTTCAGGCCTCTGCCCGTTACCTGGATTCGGTGGAATTCGTTTCGGGGGTCTACAAGCTCAAGGAGGAAAGCCCCGAGATCACCCGGGAGCTCGCCCCGACCTGCGACGTCATCCTCTTTTCCGGCGTCGTGCCCTACCGGATCGCGGCCCTGGCAAACGTCACATCCAAGCCCCTGCTCTACCTTCCCCGCTTGGGCATGAGCCTGGCCCGGCCCCTCTGGGACATGCGGCAACGGGGACAGAGCTTCGACCGGATCAGCATCGACTCCTTCGCGGAACAGGATCTACAGGAGGTCGCCGAGGAGCTCGGAATCCGGTTCAGCACCGTCCGGATGGTGGAATACGGGGAATCCGCTTCGTACGAGGAGCTCGCGGACGCCCACGAGTCTTTCTATCGCCGGGGAATCACCGACGTGGCCCTTTCGGGCCTGCGTAGGACGACGGAACTCCTGGAGGAGCGGGGAGTTCCCTGCCACCGGGTCTACCCCACGTTGCATACGATCCGGGAGAGCGTCGAGAAGGCGATCTTCATCGGCCAAAACAACCGTCTCCGGGCTTACCAGACCGCGGTTTTCATCTTCCAGCTTCGAAGCGGCACGGCCTCGGCTTCGACGGCCTACGACTTCCTCCGGGTCAAGAACTCCTTCGAGCGAATCCTGATCGATTTTGCCAACGGAATCTTCGGTTCCCTGTTCCCCTTCGGGTACAATGAATACATCCTGTTCTCGACTCGGGGAGCCGCGGAGGAACCGAACTGGATGTCCGCTCTCTTCTCAGCCGCCGAGCGGGAAGGCCTCGTCTTCCGCGGGGGCCTCGGATACGGAACCACGGCGTACAACGCGGAGGCGAACGCCCGAAAAGCCCTGAACCGCGCCGGCGGTTCTAAGGAGTCCAGTCTCTTCTCCGTGGACGTGGACGGGGAGATCCGCGGGCCCCTTTCACGCACCGAGCCGACCCGGTATAAGATTTCGGAGAGCGACGCCGGGATCCTGGCCGTCGCGGAGGCATCGGGGTTGAGCCCCGCCCATGTGTCGAAGATCCGCGCCTTGGTGCGGAGCGCCGGCCGCAACCGCTTCGACGTGGAGGAGTTCGCGGCGGGTCTGGAGGTCAGTCCCCGGAGCGCCCGGAGGATACTCCAGGGCCTGATCGCCGCGGGGGCCGCCCGGATCGCGGCGATCGAGAGCAGCAGCCGCGCCGGCCGACCCCGCAGGCTGTACGAAGTCACGATCTAGCCGGAGGTCCCGGGTGGATTCCGCCCCCTGAAACGAAGCGCCGCCCCATCGGGGCGGCGCTTCCTGGATTCGGACGCAACTTGGGAGGATCCTGCCGCACGTAAGCCCCACGGCCGATGCGGCGAAGCCCGTCGGGCTTCGTCCCCGCTGGGTCCCGGGGTTCCGGGACTTCGCGCTAGATCACCCCGACCTTCTTCCCGGCCTTCGCGAAGATGTCCAGCGCCCTGTTCAACTGTTCCCGGGTATGGGTGGCCATATAGCTGGTCCGCATAAGGGCCATGCCCTGGGGCACCGCGGGGGCGATGACGGGGTTGGCGTAGACTCCGCCCTCGTAGGCTTCCTTCCAGAACTCGAAGCACTTCATGTCGTCCCCGATGATCAACGGTATGATCGGGGTCTGGGTGGCTCCGATGTTGAAACCGAGTTCCCGATAGCTCTTCATCATGTACCGGGCGTTTTCCCAAAGTCGCTCCACGTGCTCCGGCTCGTTCTCCATGATGTCCAGGGCCGCCATGGCGGCCATGACGTTCGGGGCGGGCAGGGAGGCGGAGAAGATGAAGGACCGGGCCATGTGCTTGATGTAGTCGATGATATCCGCGTCGCCTACGACGAACCCGCCCAAAGAGGCGAAGCTCTTCGAGAAGGTGCCCATGGTCAGGTCCACGTCCCCCAGCTGGTTGAAGTGGAACGCCGTTCCTCGACCTCCTCCCAGCACACCGATGGAGTGCGCGTCGTCCACGTACAGGCGGGCGCCGTACTTCTTGCAGAGGGGCCCCAGCCTAGGCAGGTCCACGATGTCCCCGCCCATGGAGAAGACCCCGTCCACCACGACCAGGACTCCGTTCTCCTCGGGGATCTTCTGGAGAATGCGTTCCAGCTGGTCCAGGTCGCCGTGCACGAAACGCTTGATCTCCCCGTAGCCAAGGCGGCAGGCGTCCACGATGGAGGCGTGGTCGTCCTTGTCGGTGATCACGATGTCGTTGCGGCCGATCAGGCAGGAGATGGATCCCAGGTTAGTCTGCATGCCCGTGGAGAAGACCAGGGCGGCCTCCCGCTTCATGAAGGCGGCCAGGCGATGCTCGAGCTCTTCGTGGATGCATAGGGTTCCGTTGATCAGGCGACTGCCGGTACAGCTGGTTCCGAATGTGTCTATGGCCTTCTTGGCGGCTTCCTTTACCTTAGGATGGAAGGTGAGCCCCAGGTAGTTGTTCGAGCCGAGCATGATCACCTTGCGGCCGGACATGGTGACCTCGGTGCCCTCCGTGCCTTGAAGGGGTTGGAAGAAGGGATACAGGCCCAGGGCCATGACCTTCTTGTGCTCGTCGAACTCGCGGCACTTCTTAAGTATGTCCAAAGATCGCTCCTTCCCGCGGCGCAGCGGCTTCCGCCCGCGGTGACGCGCCCGCCCCTGTCCGGGCCGTGCCGGCCGTCGGGGCGATGCTGAATTAAGGGACGGGATCCGCAGCTTCGAAACCCCAGTCCGCCGTAAGCCGGGTTCCCGCAGCTGGATATCCGCTCGGGTCCGGCCGGACATCCGCCTGAAGGCGGCGGTCCAGAAAACGATTTATTAATAGAAGTTCTTTCAAAACTCAGGGAGTTTTGAAAAAACCACCTTGAAATCCGCGATTGCTTGCGGTTGCAACACAACCGCGAGCAATCGCAAAGCCAATTTCAAAAGTGACCGACTTTTGGAATTGGCTCAATAGATAGGAATTGTACGCTTGGCCGGGCCCTACCGTCAAGGATGCCCGTCTTTCAAAACGGGTTCAATGCTTTTCGTACGCAGCTCTCGGCCGGAACGCGGAACTCGGGATACCTACTGCGTCGGCCGTTGCCGGACCAAATAGATCCCGGGGAGCGAGGCCAAAGTAACGGCGCCCTTGACGGCCACGTTGAACCAGAAGATCTCCCAGACCTGGGCCGCGGGCATCCCAAGGCCCCAGCCGAAGGCCAGCCAGGAAAAGATAAGGCTGTCCACAGGTACGCTGGCGGCATTGGACACGAGGACCCGGCTCCATTTGAGCCGCTCGGTAACCCGGGTCGTCCACAGGTGATAGACCTCCGTGTCGATGAGTTCGCTCACGACCTCCGCGGCTATGCTGGCCAGGACGATGGTCCAGGCGGGCGCAAGGATACGCGCGAAGGCGTCGTTCGCGGTGACGCCGGCCCCCTCCCATGCTGTCCAGGCCGCGTCCGCGGGTAATGCGCTTACCAGCCAGAGGTATCCGGCCATGGCTAGGTTGATCCCGGCGGCCAGTATGATCACGGTGCGTGCGGCGGACTTCCCGAGGCGTTTATGGATCAAGTCCCGGAGGGTAAAGGTTATCGGATATATGAACGTCCCGGCGTCCACGGCAAGCCCCGCCACAACCGCGATCTTCAGGCTTGCGATATCCGAAAGCATCTGTGCGGCGATGTAGATGCCGGACAGCAGGGTCGCCGAACGTACAAGGGATCGCTGTACGCCGGAACCCGGCGGTAGGTTTTCCATCATGACCAGGGCTCCCAAGAAGTGGACAGTGGACAGTAGACGGCTTGGTCGCAGCGCGCGGCCGCGGCCCACGCGGGGGCGTGGACGGCGCCGGCGGGCGGCAGCGCTTCCGACCACCGACCACGGTTCGCCGTCCACGAAAATAAAAAAAAGCCTGGCGACGACCTACTCTCCCACCGCGAAGGCAGTACCATCGGCGTTGGAGGGCTTAACTTC
>JAAYUR010000018.1 GCA_012517645.1 Treponema sp. | reverse complement strand
CGTGGGCGCCGTTATCCAGGGCGCGGAGGTGACATCCACCCCTCCCGGAGGGGATCTCGCGGACCTGATCGACACGGCCCTCCGGGGCGGAGCTGTTTCCGGTTACACGATCAGCTTCACGCCTCCCGGCGTCGCGGTCGGCGATCCCCTGTACGAACTCATGATGGCCGCGGACTTCGACCCCGCGCGCCTGGGCCTGTAAAGGAGCGACGGACATGAAACGCATCGGATTTGTACTTGCCGCCTCCATCCTCCTCCTGGCCCCCCTGGCCGCCCAGGACATCCCACTGTCCGGCTTCGCGCCCAAGGACGCGCGGTCCCTGGGCATGGGCGGGGCCTTCACCGCCGTATCCGAGGGCTTTTCAAGCCTATACGGCAACCCCGCGGGCTTCGCTTCTGATAAGGGCGAGCTGACCATCCTGGCCCCGACGTCCTGGCTGTACATCCGACCGACCTCGGACAACATCGCTCTGCTCCGGAGCGCAGCCGCCGATGACGGCGCGACCGTGGACGCCCTGGAGACCCTCCTGACCGACAACGGCCTTGGGGGCGGGGCGAACCTGGGCATCGGCTACGTCGGGAAGGGTTTCGGGATCGGGGCCTTCGTGACCGCCGACGCCTACGCCGCCGGGGACACCCTGGCCGGCGCGGTCCTGGACGTGGACCTCCAGTTCAACGCGGTCCTCGGCCTGGCCCGGACCGTCAAGGTCTTCGGCCTGGGCCTGACCCTGGGGGGGAACCTCCGTCCCTTCTACCGCGCCGTAGGGGACATCCCCCTCTCCGAGGTGGTGGGTGCGATGATGGGCACCGCGGATCCCGGCGACGTGTTCTTTTCTAAGGAGATGATCTCAGGGTTCGGGCTCGCCGCGGACCTGGGAGCCTCCCTCGAGCTGGGGGCCTTCAAGATCGGACTGGCCGTGCGAGACATCGCGCCGGCCTTTCAGGCCTACAGCAACACAGTCCGGGACCTGGCGGACTCGGGTTTCGTGACCTCCTCGGGCACCCCGGCGGGTTCCTTCACCCTGACCCCGAACGTGGTCCTCGGGGCCCAGTTCCACCCGGATCTGGGGGGCTTCTCCCGGATCCTGGACCCCCGCCTGCTGGTCGAGATCCAGGATCCCGTGGCGGCGATCCGGGACCGGGCCTCCTTCTGGAACCTGGTGCACGCGGGCGCCGAGGTCGAGGCCCTGGGCTTCCTGGCTCTTCGGGCCGGGGTCAACAAGGGCTGGCTGTCCGCCGGGCTCGGCCTGGATCTCTTATTCCTGGAGATCGACGCGGCGGTGTTCACCGAGGAGCTGGGCTGGAGACCGGGTCAGCGCGGACGGAGCGGGTTAGCCCTGCAGGCGGCTATCCGATTCTAAGGGATCGGCCGCGGTCGGCCGATACTCGTAGGAGGCCCGGCCGGGCCTGAACCCGGCGGGCGGGACCCGGCGCTCCGGGCGCGGGAGGTGGAGCATGAAACGGACGAGGATCCTCGCGGCGGCCGCGGTCGTACTGGCCGCCCTGACTCTGGCTTCCTGCCAGGATTTCTTCACGTCCTCCCTGGCCGGCTGGGCCCAGCGGGATCCCACGGTGCCCTCCGGCCTGACCGCGGACCAGGCGATGACCATAGCGAACCAGGCGATCGTCAACTGCGACACGGGTCTCGCCCGGGCCTTGCTTCCCCAGATGGCGGATTTCCTGGTCGGCACGCCTTCGGACGCCCTCGTCGAGGCGGCTGTGGACACGGCGGTGCTGGCTACGGGGATCGGAGAGGCCTTCGGGGAGGTGCTGGCCGCCGTGGGGACGAGCATCATCGAGACGGGGACCATCGACCCGGCGGACTACGATACGGTGGCCGCGATTCTCGGGTCCGTGGGAGTGTCCGCCGACGGCTTCGACGTGTTCACCTTCCTGGCGACGAACTACGATGACGCCGTCCCGGCGGACGTCACGGCCCTAGCGGCCCTGGGAGTCACGGCCGAGGATCTGGCCTTGGCCGCCGCGGCGCTCCTGGTCCAGCAGGCGACCGTGGACGGCGCGACCCTGGACACCCTGATCGACGGAACAGCTTCGTTGACTACCACCGACCCCGACTACCAGCTCGCTCTGAGCATGTTGGACCTTGCGACCGCCTTGGATCCGACGAACGACCTGGTGTCGTTGGCAAACGGCTGGCTCTGACAGAATGAGAGGGACGAAGTGAAAAAAGACCCGGCAATAATCGTTCTTTTCGCCCTAGTTCTCCCGATCCTCCCCCTTTCCGCCCAGACCGTTTCGCCCGGAGTCCCCGTATCCCCCAGGCGGGCCGCGATAGGCGGCCTCCACGCCGCGGACCTCGCCGGATTCGACTCGATCTTCACGAATCCCGCGGGATTGGCGTCCGCGGAGGGCGAGTGGATGTACTCCCGGATAGCCCTGAACGCCGCGGGACCCATCTTCGACATAGCCAACATGGCCCTGAGCGGCACGGACATCCTATCCAACCTGACCAGCCTTCTGGATCCCGCGGGGAGGCTGTATACTTCCATGGACCTGGCCACGCCCGTCGCCCTGGGCTACGTGGGCAAGGGCCTGGGGATCGGGATCTTCAACCGAACCTACGTGATCGTAAACGCCCCCTCGATCACGACCTCCTTCATGACCTTCGGGGAGGAACTCCTCCTGACCGGCGGCTACGCCAAACGCTTCGATCTCGGGGAAGGGAACCTCCTGGACCTGGGCATCGTGGTCAAGGGCTTCCTCCGGAACGAGTTCGCCTGGTCCGGGGCGCTTACGGACGTCTCGACCGCCTTCAACGATATCTTCGGAGGCATACCCTTCAACATCGTGACGGGCTTGGGCGTTGACCTGGGCGCGATCTGGACCTTCGGGGATTACGCCCTGGCCCTGAGCGCCCGGGACGCCTTCTCGCCCTACATCGCATCGTCCTACACCAGCTACGACGGGTTCAAGGCCAATCCCACGGCCAACAAGATCGAGACGGTCACGGACCTAATACCCGTCGACCTGTCCCTGGGCTTCCGCTGGAATCCCCGGTGGCTCTTCCTGGCTCGGACAGGAAGCGAGCTTACCTTGCTGGCGGATTACCGTAATATCTGGGGCCTCTTCAGGATCCTGGACCGCAATCCGGTCCTGGAGCTCAGCCTCGGGGCCGAGATCGTCATGCTGGAGATCCTGAGCCTCCGCGCCGGGATCCGG
>JAAYUR010000535.1 GCA_012517645.1 Treponema sp. | reverse complement strand
CGAAACGGCGGTCATGAGGATCGCGCGAAGCCGGAGGGGGCCTGCGTTCAGAACGGCCTGCACCTTTTCCACCCCCGCTTCACGCTGCTGGTTGATGAAGTCCACCAGGATGATCGCGTTGTTCACCACGATCCCCACGAGCAGGATCAGGCCCATGAAGCTCATCAGGTCGAGGTTGTTCCCGGCCAGGAAAAGCAGGCCGAAGGCCCCCGGCGTCAAGAGCGGCAGCGAGAACATGACCGTGAAGGGATGGAGGAACGATTCGAACTGGATGGCCATGACCATGTAGACCAGGGCGATGGCCACCGCCAGGGCCAAGAAAAGCCGGCGGAAATCCTGTTCCTGCGTCTTGGATCGCCCCGTCGCCAGGACCTTGATGCTTCCGTCCGCGGGCAGGTGCTTCTGGACGGTCTCACGGACCAGGGTCATGGCCTCCCCGGTGGAGAACCCCTTCACCACGTTGGCCGAAAGCCCCAGCGACGGCTGCCGGTTGTACCCCTTCACGACGTTCGGGGCCAGCGTCTCCGTCACATTGACCAGGCCGGGGACCCGGACGATCTTTCCGGAACCGTTCTTCACCGCCACCTGTTCCACGCTGGGAACGGATGAGCGCAGGCCGGGCTCGGCCATCAGCCGGATATCGTACCGGTACCCTCCGTCCTTGTACACCCCTGCCTTGGTCCCTCCGAAATAGGCCTGCACTTCCGTCGAAAGGTCCCGGACGTTCAGGTTCATGTCGTCCGTCCGGCCACGGTTCAGGCCCAGGTTCAGCTGGGGCTTGTTCAGCCGGACGTCGGTGTTGATGTCGGTCAGCCGGCCGTCCCGCTTCAGGTCGGCGATGACCTTCTCGCTGATGGCCACGAGCCGTTCGGGCGTGCCTCCCACCAGGGTCATGTCCAGGTCGGCGGCCCCCCAGGTCGCGAAGTTGAGCTGGGCCTCGCGGAAGCCAGACAACTCGTGCCGAAGCCGGTTCATCACGCTTTTGACGTCCGGGCGCCGGCTCTTCGGCACCAGGTCCACGTACAGCGTTCCCTTGTTCTCTTCCTGTCCCATGCCCGTGCCGATCTCGGAATAGGTGAATTCGACCGAGGGATCCTTTCGGACGATCTCGTCCATCTTCAGCAGGGTCTTCTCCGTGGCTTCCAGGGCGGTTCCGGCCGGAAGCTCGACGCTGATGCTGAACGTCCCCTGGTCGTCCGACGGGAAGAACCCCTTGCCGATCTGGCCGGCCATCACCAGTCCCAGGACGAAAAGCCCAAGGGCCGCGCCCAGCGTGACCCAGCGAAAACGGACGGCTTTCCCCAGGATGGCCCGGTACGTCCGTTCGACGCCCTCCAGGAACCGCTCGATCGCCTGGGCAATGCGCCCCGGGTGGTCCTTCTGAAGCAGGCGGGAGCAGAGGAACGGCGTCAGGCTGAGGGAAAGGATCAGGGACAGCGCGATGGTGCAGACCACCGTGATGCCGAAGGAATAGAAGAAGCGCCCGATGATCCCGCCCATGAAGGCCACCGGGGCAAACACGGCCATCGTCGTCGTGGCGCCGCCGAGGACGGAGAAGGCCACCTCTGTCGTTCCCCTCGAGCTGGCCGCCATGGCCGGCAGGCCGTTTTCCATGTGCCGGTGGATGTTCTCGAGAACCACCGTGGTGGCGTCGACCACCATGCCCACCGCCAGGGAAATCCCCATCATGGTGAGGTTGTTGATGGACAGCCCGAGCCCCTTGAGGAGCAGGAAGCTCCCGACGAGGCAGACGGGGATCGTGATGACCGCCACGAAGGTCGCCCGGAAGGTCCGGAGGAAAAAGAGCATGACCAGGGAGCAAAGGAGGATCGCCTGCATCACGTTGGAAGCCACGCCATTCATGGAGCGCCGGACGAAATCGGCGCTGTTTCCCAGCACTTCAAGGGAGATCCCCTTCGGGGCCTGCCTCCGCAGATCCTCAACCATTTTCATGATGTTGTCGGAAACCTGGACTTCGTTCGCGCCGCGCTGCTTCCTGACCGCCAGGAGGATGGTCTCCTTCCCGTTGTAGGTCGCCGAGCTCGTTTTCTCCTCGAAGCCGTCTTCCACGCGGGCCACGTCGGAAAGCCGGACCACGGCTTTCTCCTTCACCGCGACCGGAAGGCTCCCGAGGCTCTCGACGGAAT
>JAAYUR010000276.1 GCA_012517645.1 Treponema sp. | reverse complement strand
GGGGTCCAGGACCTGCTGGAGGGCTTCCTCCAGGCTGGTGTACTTCCGGGACCGGGCCAGCTTGTCGTGGATGCGCACGTACTCGGTGCGGTTGATCTCCACGTTGTTCCTCACCTCCAGGACCACGGTGGAGCCCTTGGCCTGTAGGACGATCTTGATGTAGTAGCCCTTTTCCTTCTGCTTGGCCAAATACCAGGCGATGTTCTCCAGGGTGTCCGCCTTGAAGCTCTTCATGCCCTCCTCGTAGTCCGAGGGATCGTTGATGGACAGGCCCCGGGACTCGAAGTAGACCCGCTTGGTGTTGGCCTTCTTGGCGTTCACCGCCAGCTCCCGGAGGCAGTAGACCAGGTAGTCCTTGAGTTTCTTCTGCCCCAGTTCGCCCAGGAACACGTCCAGGACCTCCTCCAGGTAGATCTCGATCTCGTGGGGGAGGGTGTAGGTCGTGATCGTCAGGGGGATGGCGCTGTGGACTGCTTTCTTGATCTTGGCGACGTCGACTACGAGCTCATTTGCGGCCATGGTCCAGACCTTTCACACTTGTTGGGATGATATCGTTTCCTAGGATAACCGAAGGATTCTGAATTTTCAAATAATAAACCATATCTTCTACCCTAGATAGGATTTTATCGTCCGGGCCATGCGCTGAAGTTCCTTCCGGACCTTGGCGTTGAAGGAGTCGGGGGGGAACTCTCCCTTTTCGTTCGGGGCCCCCGCCTCCATGCCGGTCAGGACCTCGACTCCCTCGTCGATGGAGGAGACCGCCCAGATATGGAAGCGGCCCTCCCGCAGGGCTTCCTGGACCGGCCGGGACAAGGTCAGGTTCACGATGTTCTGCCGGGGTATCAGGACCCCCTGGGTGCCCGTAAAGCCCGCCCTTCGGCACACCTGGTAGAATCCTTCGATCTTTTCGGTGATTCCCCCCACGGGCTGGATCTTGCCCATCTGGTTGACCGAGCCCGTCACGGCGATATCCTGCCGCAGGGGAACCCCCGCGATGGCGGACAGGAGGGCGTAGACCGCGGTGGAGGAGGCGGAATCCCCCTCGATGGCCGTATAGGACTGCTCGAAGCAGATGGAGGCGCTCACCATGAGGGGAAAGCCCCGGGCGTAGCGGCTGCGCAGGAAGCCTTCGACGATCAGGACGGCCTTGTCGTAGATCTCCCCGGAGAGTCCCGACTCGCCCTCGATGTTGATGACTCCGTTCTCCCCCGGGGAGACCTGGGCGGAGATCACCGCGGGCAGGCCGAAGGCGTAGTAGCCCCGATCGTGGACCGCGAGCCCGTTCACCCGCCCCACCGCCGTGCCGGAGACCTGGAGTATGATCTGCCCCGAGGCGATCATGTCCTCCACCTTCTCCTCCGGGAGGTTTGCCAGGTAGGCCCGTGCGCTGACGGCGGTGGTGACGCTCCCGGCGTCCATGGCGGCCCGGCCCGCCCGGCCGGCGTGCCAGGAGGCCTCCCGGAGGAGGTCCGCGATCAGGCTGAACCGGGTGGACAGGCGGTTCCGGAACTCGGAAAGGCGGACGCCGTATTCCACCACCGCGGCAATGGCGTCCGGATCCGCGGGCAGAAGGCCCTCCTCCCGCACGATCTTCCGGATGAAGGCCACATATTCCCGCATGGTCTCGTCGTTGCGGGGCATGGTGGAATCGAACTCGGCGTAGACCTTGAAGAGCTTCTGGAAGTCCGGGTCCGCCGAGTACAGGGCGTCGTAGGTCATCTCCCCGCCCAGGAGAATGACCTTGACGTCCACCTCCGCGGCCTGGGGCTTGGTATGGATTCCCGGAGACCCGAAAGGGCCCGTGGAGGGCTGGATCTCCACGGTGCCGGTCTGGAGGACCCGCTTCATCCAGAGCCAGGCTTCCTCGTCCTGGACCATGTCCTCGGCGCGGAGGATCAGGAAGCCCCCGTCGGCCCTGTGGAAGGCTCCGGGGCGGATCTTGAGGTAGGCGGCCCGGGAGTCCCCGCGCTCGTCCGGACGGGGTTCCACGAAGCCGAAGAGATTCACCACGGAGGGATGGTTTTCCAGGATCACCGGGGACCGCTCGGCCCGGCTGTTGTCCACGAGGATGTTGAGGCCGTACCGGGCCAGGGGGGGTACGGTGCGCCGGGCGGCCGGAACCGGCTCGTTCTCCGGATCGGCCAAAAAGAGGCGAAGGTGCTGGAGCAGGTCCCGCTCGAGATCGGAGATCCAGTCGTGGATCTTCGGATCCGGATAGCGCTTTCGCAGGAGCTCCGTCTCCGCCAGGACGAAGGGCCGCAGGGCGTCGTGGCGGAGGGTTTCCAGGCGCCGCTCCAGCTCCACCCGGCCCCTCCGAAGCTCCGCGAAGAGCCGCTTCAGGCGGTCCATGAAATCGAAGTAGAGGCTGCGGAGCCGGTTCCACTCCTCCTCCGCCAGGGCGCCGGAGGCCGCTTCCGCCTGGAGTTCGTCGAAGCTGGAGGGCTCCCCGTTCCGGAGGGGCACGATGTCCGTGGTTGTGGAACCCTCCTCGTCCTGGGCCTGGACGATCCGGAAGCCCTGGGCGGCCAGCTCGGCCTCGAACCCGGACAGCCTTCGGGTCTCCTCCTCCTCCACTTCCCGGGTGGCGGACTGGAGGCGACTCTTGAAGTCCGCGCTCTCGGTCTGGAGGCGGACCAGCTTCTTCATGTTCTCCACCAGGGCGTGGAGATCCTTTTTGAAGGCCCGGGCTTGGCCCCGGGGAAAGGAGAGGGCCCTGGGCTCGAGGGGGGAGCGGAAGTTGTAGGCGTAGGCCCGGTCCCGGAGTGTTTCGGGGTTCCCGGGGACCTCCGAGAGGACCTGCATGACCGCTGTGCGGCGGCCGGTCCCCGGGGCGCCGGAGATGTAGATGTTGTAGCCCTTGGCGCGGATGCCCGTGCCCATAAGGAGGGCTTCCAGGGCCCGGGGCTGGCCGATCACGGCCTTGCCCCAGTCCCCGCCCTCCAGCCTGAGGATATCCCCCTCGGTCACGGAGAAGGCCACGTCCGCGGGGGACAGCCGGAATCGGTCCGCGTTCACCGGGCGTGCTCGATCAGGGTGGATACGGGCACGATCTCGTAGCCCTCGGCCAGAAGGCCGTTAACGAGCAGGGAGAGCTCCCGGAAGAGGTAGTCCTGCCTCCCTCCCTCGGGAACGCCCACGCGCACGGGGACGATGGAACCCGGCTTTACCTTGGTCAGCACCCGCTCCACGATCCGATGGGCGTCCAGGTAGAGCCCGGGCACGGACTTGCCCTCCGTCTCGCTGACCCAGTCGAGGGGATCCACGTCCCGCCCCACGAAGGTGTAGTTCATCCGGGCGGCGGCTTCCAGGATCTCCGTGCTGGTGGAGTAGTGGGGGGTGTGCCAAAGGAGGGAGAGGTCCCGACCGGTGGCGGCGAAGTACTCGTCCTCCGTCCGGGCCAGCCCCCGCTTGACGAATTCCGCGTCCACCCGGAACCGGGCGTCCGTGGGATCGTAGGTCGTGAAGAACATGTTGCCCGTCTCGTGACCGCTTTCCGCGATCAGGCGGGCGGCCCCGGGGTTGCGGCGGATGAACTCGCCGTTCACGAAGAAGGTGGCCCGGATACGGTAGTCCGCCAGGGTGTTCAGAACCCCCGTGAGCCCCTCGGCGGAGTCGTAGGCGTTGAAGACCAGGGCCACCTGGCGGCGGCGGATCCGGGAACCGTGGTCGAAGATCCCCGGGGATCGGGGCTCGTCCGTTTCCGGGAAGGGGGCCCAGGGCCGGGGGGCGGGCAGGAGGAGGGGCTTGGTCCCGAAGCCCTGGATGGACCGGACCATGACGATGTTCCGGTAGGAGCCCGAATCCAGCTCGTCCAGGTATACCCGGTAGGCCTCGGAGGCTCCCGAGACGGGCAGGGTCTTGAAGGCGGCCGTCCTCTTCCAGTCCTTGGCGCCGGCCGCAAGGGTCCACGCGGAATTGCCGACCAGGGCCGCGACGGAGCCCGGCGCGTCCGCGTCCCAGCCGTACAGGTCCGCCTGGGACAGGGCGACGAGGGTCCGCTCCGAGCCGTCCGCGGCGGCCAGCTCGATGGTCCTGGACCCCGCGAGGACCAGCCGCTCCTCCGAGGCCCACAGGGCGTATAGGGTTCCTTGGGCGTCCAGGGTGGTCAGCGCGGACCAGTCCGAATAGCGTCGGATGACGACCCCCCGCTCATTGGCCAGGGCCACCCGTTTATGGTCCGGGGAAAGGGCCACGGAAAGCGCGCCCGAGGCGTCCAGGGTCTTGAAGCTCTGGCTCAGGGAAAGGTCCGCCGGGGAGTCCGGGGCGGCGATCCGGTAGGCGCCCGTGACTCGCTCGCCGTTCCTCAAGGAGGAGGTCAGGATGGTGAGCTCCGCGCTCTCCGGCCAGAGGACCTCGGTGACCGTCGTATTCCCTTGCAGGAACAGGTAGGGCAGGGCGGCCACACGGTCGGCCTTACCGTAGTCGTCCGGATCCAGGTAGTAGAGGAAAAGGTTGCGCCCGTCCTTGCACAGGAGGATCTTTCGCCCGTCCGGAGACACCCGGAAGGAGTCGAAGTTCGGGTCGAAGGGAAAGGGCACCTTCCCCACCATGGTTCCGATGGTGACCACCCCGGCGTAGAGGGCTTGGGCGAAGAACTCCGCCGGCAGGATCCGGTACAGACTCCGCTGACGGAGGATGTACAGGCTGCCCTGCTCGTTCCACTGGACGTTCTCGATCCGGCCCGGCCCGATGCGCCGGTACGATTCGTCCAGTACCCGGTTTCCCTCGAGCTGGTCCATGGAGTAATAGTGGAGCTGTCCGCCCTTGGCGTACACGAAGTACCGGGAGTCCGGGGACCACAGGGCCGGAATACGGTCCGCGTACAGGGCCACATCCGAGGAGACCAGGGTTTCCGCGCCGTTGGACACGGAAAAGAGGACGAGGCGGCCGAAGGCACCGGAACTCGGTTCCATGTACAGAAGGCGGGTGCCGTCCGGAGAAGCCTGGACCTCCGGAAGCTTGCCCTCCCGGGCCGGACTGCCCCGGACGAAGGCGGGAAAGCCCGGAACGGGTTCCATCCCCTTGAAGTCCGCCCCCGTCCGGAACACCCCGTAGCGGTTCTGGACCTGCAGGCGACGACCCCGGTCCACCAAGGCCACCCGTTCCGGGTAGAAGGTCAACTGGCGCAGGTTACCCTTGGACAGGTCCGCGGCGAAGAGGGTCCGGAACGCGCCGCCGCCCGGGAGGGACGCCTCCGCGGCGAACAGGAGTTCGTCCTTTTGGGAGAGGTCCGGGCCGGAGAACCGTATGTCCCCGAAGGCGGCCGCGGCCGCGGCGAGGGCCGACACTAGGGCAAGGGCGCTTCGTCTCATGGTAATTCCTTATCCATCATCATCGGCGCGGAAGTTCCGCCAGTTGAGTCCCAGAACCGGGGCCGGGAGAGAACCTCTCCGTCCGCCGGGGGGCCTGCGGAAAAGCGGAAGAAGCCCGGAAGCTCCAAAACGCGGCGGAAACCCTCGGCCGCGTAGATCGCCCTCGCCTCCGCCCAGGTCTTGCTGACCAGGAGGAGGACCTCGTCGAAGGCGAAGGCCGAGGAGGCGTTCGCCAGGAAGTCCCGGAACAGGGCCTTCCCTAGACCGCAGCCGCGGAGAGACCTGCGAATTCCGTAGGAGGAGATATAGAGGGTTCGTCCCCGGGGCGAGTGGCGGTCCCGGGCGGAATGGCCCAGGGCAAAGTCCGCCGTTCCGGGGAGGCCTGGGAGGTCCCAGAGCTCGGAACAAAGATACCCTCCCGGGCCGTCCGAGTTCGCCAGAACCACGAACCCCTCGGGAAAGACTTCCATGCGTTCCCGGAAGGTTTCCCGACTCTCGCGGATCGCGGGATCGAAGGAATCGTCCTCTATGGACAGTATGTCGTCCAGGTCCTCGGGGCGGGCCGGGCGGATCCGGTACGGTTCCATAGGGTCATTTTAGCCGCCCCGGCCTGGATGGCCAAGCCTCCGGTCGGAGAGGTGGGACCCAGGCAGAACGCAACCCGGTCGCGGTCGATCGGGTTTCCCGGATCTGCCGGTCCGATGGCGCCCTATTCCCCGACCCCGGATCGCATCACGACAAGCTTCGTACCACGTGGGGCTATTTAAGCTGGAAGAACTGGTCGCAAAAGTGGCTGCCCTTGACCATCGTTCTATGAACCAGGCACTTGCCCTCCCGGCCTACATCCACCTTGACCATCTGAGTTTGCCGGTCATAGCTGCGGACGCCTTCCCACTGTATGCAGGCGTAACAGCGCCGGGCGGCGATGGGCTTCAAATCCTGGGACATGGTCTCCTCCGGTTCGTCACTTTCTATACATATAGTATCGTAGATCGGATTGAGAAACCTGAGGCCGGCAAGGTTTTCAGTGCCAAGCTTCGCGGCACCGAGGGGTCATCGGCCTTCGAAAACGAATTTTCCCAGGATTTCCGCCACCGCGTCCTCCTCGTGGGATCGGGGGGAAACATACCGGGCCGCGGTCTTGACGGCGGGGATGGCGTTGGAGGGAGCGCAGCCCCAGCCGGCCTTCCGGACCATGCCCAGGTCGTTCTGGGCGTCCCCGACGGCAAGGACGGCTTCCATGGGAATGCCCAGTCGATCCGCCAAGAACTCGAGGGCCGTCCCCTTGTCCGTGCCCGCGGACAGGATTTCCAGGAAATAGGGCTTGGAGATCAAAATCTCCGCCTCGCCGTCCAGGAGGGCGGACAGTTCCCCGCGCAGGGATTGCAGGGCTTCGGGTTCTCCGGCCACCACGAATTTCAGCTGACCCCGGTCCAGGAAGGGTGCCGGATCCGTCATCACCTCGATGGGCAGTCCTGTGAGGCGGGAGTCCTCCTCGGTCCACTTGTTGCGAACCGTCGTGACGATGCGGCCCTCGTCCAGGTAAAATTGGTAGGGAAAGCCCCGCTCGGTCAAAAGGGCGGCGGCGCGGCGGCAGAGCTCCGGGGAAATGCGGCGCTCGTAGAGGTGTTCCCCGGAACCCAGATCCAGGATCTTGGCGCCGTTGTAGGAGATCAGGTACTCCCCGGGTCCCTCGGCACCCAGCATCTTGGCGTACTTCAGCATGGCCCTCTCGGTCCTGCCGGATGCCAGGACCACGCGGACTCCTTGCCGCATGGCCTTTCGGCAGGCCTCGGCGTTCGCCTCTGAAATGCTCAAGTCCTGCCGGAGCAGGGAATCGTCCAGATCCAGGGCGACAAGCTGAATTTCCATGGACGAACTGTATACCGGAAGCCCGGGCTCGCCTCAAGACCCCGCCGCTCTCTTGTGCCGCCGGCCCGCCTTCCTGTATCCTCGACCCCATGTCGGACGACGCTTCTCCGGATTCGGGCGCCTTCGTACGGGAGAGCGGCCGGCTCTCCCTCCTGACCCTCGTCTCCCGTGTCCTGGGCCTGGTCCGGGAGATGACCCGGGCTGCGTTCATGGGCACAGGTGTCCTGGCGGACGCCTTCACCGTGTCCTTCCTGATCCCGAACTTCCTGCGCCGGCTCTTTGCCGAGGGGTCGATCGCCGTCGCGTTCATCCCCACCTTCAAGGGCTATCTCCTTGCTGGAGACCGGGAAGAGAGCGAGGAGTTCCTGTGCTCCATGCATACGGTGCTCAATCTCCTGGTGGGTGGCACGGTCTTGCTCGGTATCGCCCTTACCCCGTTGATCGTCCGCCTGTTCCGCTCGGATCCCGCGGAAACCGTCGTGCTGACCCGCATGATGTTCCCCTACCTGGCCCTCGTATCCTTCGCGGCCTTCCTCCAGGGTATCCTGAACTCGGTCCACGTCTTCGTCCCCGCCGGGGTGGCTCCTATTCTCTTCAACCTCGGCTTTATCGCGGTTCCCTACCTGATCGCCCCGTTCCTGCCCAATCCGGCCCGGGCCCTGGCCGTGGGTGTCCTGGTCGGAGGCCTGGCCCAGGCCCTCTGCCAGCTGCCCGCCGTACTGCGCAGGGGCTACCGGTTTCGGTTCATATCCCCCGCCCGGGCCTTCCGCAACCCGGGGATGCGCAGGGTCCTGGCCCTGATCGCCCCGACGATCCTGGGCATGGCCGCGTACCAGGTGAACGAGCTGGTGTGCACCGCCGTGGCGTCCCGGGCGGGGGTGGGGGTGGCCACCAGCCTGACGTTTTCCCTGCGCCTTCAGGAGCTGGTCCTGGGCATCTTCGCGGTCTCCATCGGAACGGTCATGCTCCCGGATCTTTCCGAGCGGGCTAAGCTGGGGGACTGGGGAGCTTTTTCGGATCGCCTGGAGGGGGCCCTGAAAGCCATCGTCCTGGTCACGATCCCCGTGGCGGTCTTCTCGATGATCGAGGGTAGGGACATCATCGTCCTCCTGTTCAAGGCCCGGGAATTCGGAGAGGAATCCGTGAACCTGACGGTGCGCGCCTTCTTCTTCCACATGACGGGTCTCTTCTTTATCGCCTCGAACCGTATCCTCGCTCCCGCCTTTTACGCCCAGGAAGACACCAAGAGCCCGGTTTGGGCCGGCATGGCCGCCTTCGCCGTGAACATCCTCCTGGCCGTCCTGTTGGCCGGCCCCATGGGCGGAGGGGGGATCGCCCTGGCCCTCTCTCTCGGGAGCGCCCTGAATACGCTGATCCTGGTCCGGCTGCTCATCCGGCGAGGCGTTCCCGGGGTTTCCCGGGCCGCCGCGTCCGTGGCTCGCTATGCCTTGCGCATCCTGGCTTTTTCCGTCCCCGCCGGGGCCGCCGCCTACCTGTGCCGCAGGGTCCTGACCGCCCCCCTCTCGGGGACCCGGGGACGCTTCCTGGCCGCCGGGGTTCCCCTGGCGGCCTGTACCCTGGCCTTCGCCGCCGTCGGGGTGGGCCTGCTCGCCCTGACCCGGGACGAGCCGGCCGCCGGGCTCCTCCGGGCTCTCGGTCGGCGGAACCGCCGTTAGCAAGTTCCGTTCCAAGTGAAACTTCCCCCCGCCATGTATTGACAAAGGGGTGGGCCGTCATTATCATTCCCGCACTACCTATGCCCTTGTAGCTCAGTCGGCAGAGCACATCCATGGTAAGGATGAGGTCATCGGTTCGATTCCGATCGGGGGCTATGCGTCTAGCGATGCTAGACCAAGGCTTCAAGTCGGTTCGTCCTCCGGGCGCACCGATCGGGGCAGGATGCCGGCGAACGCCGGTTTGGGAACGAGGTTCGGGCCGTGCGGAGCCTTCGGGGCATCGGGCGGCGGAGATTGTCGGATAGAAGGATAGTGTCATGGCCGCCAAGAAACAGGTTGTCGAGATCATCGCCCTCGCCTGCAGCGAGTGCAAGCGGAAGAACTACACGACCAAGAAGAACCGGAAGACCACCCAGGAAAAGCTTGAGC